>NZ_JBFAJO010000066.1:34815-49265 GCF_040655255.1 Kitasatospora sp. NPDC050463 | reverse complement strand
ATGGTACTGCAGGGGGGACCCTGTGGGAGAGTAGGACGCCGCCGAACAATCATTCACAGAGAACCCCCACCCGATTCCGGGTGGGGGTTCTTTGCATTTCCGGGACGAGCGCGACGCATTTCCGGAAGCAGGGCGACCGGGGGTGCCCGTCCGGTCGATGCCACCGGTGGCCCGAAGGGCACCCGCAGCACCCCTCCAAGCCTCGCCTCAACCGTCAATATGCCGCTAAAACTGCCTGATCAGCGCCCTGATCGGTGGAGAATCACGGGCTACGCCGTAGTCTCCAAGGTGAGGGGAACAGGTGTCCGGGGTGGTCCCCCGGACGGGCCGGATCAAGAATGGTGCACATGGGACGCGGCAGGCTGCGGATCTACCTCGGGGCGGCGCCCGGGGTCGGCAAGACGTACGCCATGCTCTCCGAGGCACATCGGCGGCAGGAGCGCGGCACGGACGTGGTCGTCGGGTTCGTCGAGGACCACGGGCGGCGGCACACCGCGGAGCTGGTCGCCGGCCTGGAGGTCCTCCCGCGTCGTGAGCTGGTCCACCGGGGCGCCGTGTTCACCGAGATGGACCTGGACGCCGTCCTGGCACGCCGCCCTCAGGTGGTGCTGGTGGACGAGCTGGCGCACACCAACGTGCCCGGCTCCCGCACCGCGAAGCGCTGGCAGGACGTCGAGCAGCTGCTGGCGGCCGGCATCGACGTCATCTCGGCCGTGAACATCCAGCACCTGGAGTCGCTGGGCGACGTGGTCGAGGGCATCACCGGGGTCCGGCAGCGGGAAACCGTGCCGGACGAGGTGGTGCGGCGGGCCGACCAGCTCGAACTGGTCGACATGTCGCCGCAGGCCCTGCGCCGCCGCCTGGCCCACGGCAACGTGTACGCGCCGGAGAAGGTCGACGCGGCGCTCGCCAACTACTTCCGCCCCGGGAACCTGACCGCGCTGCGCGAGCTGGCGCTGCTCTGGACGGCCGACCGGGTCGACGAGTACCTCCAGAAGTACCGGGCCGAGCAGGGCATCGAGGGCACCTGGCAGGCCCGGGAGCGGATCGTGGTCGGGCTGACCGGCGGGCCCGAGGGGGCGACCCTGATCCGCCGGGCTGCCCGGATCGCCGCCCGGGGCTCCGGCGGCGAGCTGCTGGCCGTCCACATCTCCCGCTCGGACGGCCTGGCCGGCTCGGGATCGGGCTCCTCCCAGGCACTGATCGAGCAGCGGGCGCTGGTGGAGAGCCTGGGAGGCAGCTTCCACACCGTCCTCGGCGACGACCCCGCCGCCGGGCTGCTGGACTTCGCCCGCGGCGTGAACGCCACCCAGATCGTGCTGGGCACCAGCCGCCGTCCCGCCTGGCAGTACGTCTACGGCCCGGGTGTGGGCACCACCGTGACCCGGGCGTCCGGCGACATCGATGTGCACATCGTCACGCACGAGCAGGCCGCCAAGGGCCTGGGCCGGGTCCCGATCCGCCGGGTCACCGACCTCGGCCGGTCGCGGACGCTCGCGGGCTGGCTGATCGGTCTGGGCGGCCCGCCGCTGCTGGCACTGTTGCTCACCCACGTCGAGGGCCTCGGGCTCTCCACCGACATGCTGCTGTTCCTGTCGCTGACGGTCTGCGCGGCGCTGGTCGGCGGGCTCTTCCCGGCGATCGCCTCGGCGCTGGTCGGATCCTCGGCGCTGAACTACTACTTCGCGCCGCCGGTCCACACCTTCACCATCGACGAGCCGCAGAACATCATCGCGGTGGCGATCTTCACCGCCGTCGGCATCGCGGTCGCCTCCGTGGTCGACCTCGCCGCCCGGCGCACCCATCAGGCGGCCCGCAGCCAGACCGAGGCCCAGACGCTCAGCGCGCTGGCCGGCACGGTGCTGCGGGGCGTGCCGAGCGGGGACGGCGTCCTGACCGCGCTGCTGGAGCAGGTCCGGGAGACGTTCCAGCAGGACGCCGCCGCGTTGCTGGAGCGGCCCGACCCGCTCGGACCGTGGCAGTCGGTCGCGGCCGCCGGCCCGCGCCCGCCGCTCCGGCCGGAGACCGCCGACGTCGACGTCCCGGTCGGCGACGCCCTGGCGCTGGTGCTGCGCGGCCGGGTACTGCCCGCCGAGGACCGCCGGCTGCTCGGCGCCTTCGCCGCCCAGGCCGCCGTGGTGCTGGAGCGTCGCCGGCTGGCGGGGGAGGCCGCGGCCGCCCGCCGGGAGGCCGAGGGCAACCGGATCCGGACGGCATTGCTGGCCGCCGTCTCGCACGACCTGCGGACCCCGCTGGCGGGCATCAAGGCCTCGGTGACCTCGCTCCGTTCGGCGGACGTCGAGTGGGACGAGGCGGACGAGGCGGAGCTGCTGGCCGGGATCGAGGCCGGGGCCGACCGGCTCGACCACCTGATCAACAACCTGCTCGACATGAGCCGGCTCCAGACCGGCACCGTCACGCCGCTGATCCAGGAGACCGACCTGGACGAGGTGGTGCCGTTCGCCCTCGGCGGCGTGCCGGCGGAGGCCGTCCGGCTGGACGTCCCCGAGACGCTGCCGATGATCCGGGCCGACGGCGGACTGCTGGAGCGCTCGCTGGCCAACCTGGTCGAGAACGCCGTCAAGTACAGCCCGGACGGTGTGAAGGTGCTGGTCAAGGCCGACGCGCTGCACCCGAGCGGCGGCCGGGGCCGGGTCGAGCTGCGGATAGTCGACCGGGGGCCGGGAGTGCCCGAGGAGGCCAAGGAACGGATCTTCGCGCCGTTCCAGCGGTACGGCGACGCCCCGCGCGGGGCCGGGGTGGGCCTCGGGCTCGCGGTGGCGCGCGGCTTCGTCGAAGCGATGGACGGCACCGTCACGGCAGAGGACACCCCGGGTGGCGGCCTCACCATGGTCGTCACCCTGCCCGCCGTCGACCGCCCGCCGGAGCCGGCCGAGCCCGCCGTGACGGCCGCACCCGCCGGCGGCCTGCCACCCGGGCCGACGGACCGCCCGTCCGCCGTATGACCACCACTCTTCCGACAGCTGTGAAAGGCGGAGCCCGCATGACCCGGGTCCTCGTCGTGGACGACGAACCACAGATCGTCCGCGCGCTGGTGATCAACCTCAAGGCCCGAAAGTACGAGGTCGACGCGGCCCACGACGGCGCGAGCGCCCTGGAGCTGGCCGCCTCCCGCCACCCCGACGTGGTGGTCCTCGACCTCGGTCTGCCCGACATGGACGGCGTCGAGGTGATCAAGGGCCTGCGCGGCTGGACCAGGGTGCCGATCATCGTGCTCTCGGCCCGGCACGCCTCCGACGAGAAGGTCGAGGCGCTCGACGCGGGCGCCGACGACTACGTCACCAAGCCCTTCGGGATGGACGAGCTGCTCGCCCGGATGCGCGCCGCCGTCCGCCGGGCCGAGCCGGTGGCCGGTGAGGACGACTCGCTGGTGGTCACCGACAGCTTCACCGTCGACCTCGCGGCGAAGAAGGTCAACCGGGACGGCACCGACATCCGTCTGACTCCCACCGAGTGGCACCTGCTGGAGGTGCTGGTCCGCAACGCCGGCCGACTGGTCAGCCAGACCCAGCTGCTCCAGGAGGTCTGGGGTCCGGCCTACCGCACCGAGACCAACTACCTGCGGGTCTACCTCGCCCAGTTGCGCCGCAAGCTGGAGCGCGATCCTTCGCACCCGCGCCACTTCATCACCGAGCCGGGCATGGGCTACCGCTTCGAGAGCTGAGCTGCGGGGCGGTCCGGCCCCCGGGCGGCTCCACGGCCTGCCGCAGCGGCCCTCAAAACCGGTACCCTTCCGACATGAGTGGTGACATCAGCAGCGACCAGCCGCAGGGCCGCTTCCGCCGCATGCTCAACCGGCTGACCTCCTCCGCGGAGGAGCTGCAGGCGGAGGAGTTGCGCCAGGAGAGCGCGGCGGAGTCGGGCTGCACTCCGATCGCCCGCTGCGGGGACCGTGAACTGGTCACCGTCGCGGGCACCCTGCGCACGGTGACCCTCCGCCCGCGGGCCGGTGTGCCCGCGCTGGAGGCCGAGCTCTTCGACGGCACCGAGGCGCTGGACGTGGTCTGGCTCGGCCGTCGCTCGATCGCGGGCATAGAGCCGGGCCGCCGACTGGTGGCCAGCGGCCGGATCGGCCACGCACGCGGGCGCCGCGTGCTGTTCAACCCCCGCTACGAACTGCGTCCGGTCGGACACGGGAGCGAATGAGCGTGAGCAACCAGCCCGGCGGCGAGCCCGCCACCCAGTTCGGCGTGGTCGAGATCGCCCCCGGCGAGCAGGCGGCCCGTGAGGCCGCGTCCCGTGAGGTCGCCGCCCGCGAGGCGGCGTCCCGCGAGGCCGCCGACACCGTGATGAAGGCGTTCGGCGGTGTCCGCGGCATGATCGACATGACGCTGCCCGGCCTGGTCTTCATCGTCACGTACAACATCACCCACCAGGTCCCGGCGGCCGCCTGGGCCGCGCTCGGCCTGAGCGGCCTGTTCGTGGTGGCGCGCCTGGCCCGGCGGGAGACCGTCCAGCACGCCTTCAGCGGCGTCTTCGGGGTCGCCATCGGTGCCTGGATCTCGATGAAGACCGGCAAGGCGGAGAACTTCTACCTGCCCGGTCTGCTGTGGAACGTCGGCTACTGCATCGGCCTGGCCGTCTCGGCGCTGGTCCGCTGGCCGATGATCGGCCTGATGCTCGGCCCGATCACCGGGGAGATGTTCACCTGGCGCAAGGAGAACCCCGGGCGCCTCGCGGCCTACACCAAGGCCACCTGGGCCTGGGTGGTGATCATGGGCATCAAGCCGGTGATCCTCTTCCCGCTGTACTTCACCCACAACGTCAACCTGCTCGGCTGGCTGAAGGTCGCCCTGGGCATCCCGCCGATGCTGCTGGCGATGTACGTCACCTGGCAGATCCTGCTGAAGGCGCCGCCGCCCATCAAGGCGCAACTGGACGACGAGCCGGCCGAGGAGCCCGCCGAGGCACCTCCGGGGGACAGGTAGCGGCAGCCGCGTACCGCCGCGGAGCCCGCACACGACAGCGGGGCCCGCACTCGACCGAGTGCGGGCCCCGCTCGCGTCTGCCGACGGCGCCGGCCGCTACTGGGCGCCGGAGGTGGCGGAGAGCAGGTTCTCCAGCTCCTCCTCGCGCTCCTGGGCGGCCACGAAGAGCAGCTCGTCGCCGCCCTCCAGGGTGTCGTCCTTGCCCGGGGTGAGGACCCGGCCCTCGCGGATGATGGTCACCAGCGCGGTGTCCGGCGGCCAGGCGACGTCGCCGACCCGGGTGCCGACCAGCTCGGTGTCGCCCGCCAGGGTCAGCTCGACCAGGTTGGCGTTGCCCTGGCTGAAGCGCATCAGCCGGACCAGGTCGCCGACGCTGACCGCCTCCTCGACCAGGGCGGACATCAGGCGCGGGGTGGAGACGGCGACGTCCACGCCCCAGGACTCGTTGAAGAGCCACTCGTTCTTGGGGTTGTTCACCCGGGCGACCACCCGCGGCACGCCGTACTCGGTCTTCGCGAGCAGCGAGACGACCAGGTTGACCTTGTCGTCACCGGTGGCGGCGATCACCACGTGACAGCGCTGCAGCGCGGCCTCGTCCAGCGAGGTGATCTCGCAGGCGTCGGCCAGCAGCCACTCCGCCATGGGCACCCGCTCCACCGAGATGGAGTTCGGGTTCTTGTCGATCAGCAGGACCTCGTGGCCGTTCTCCAGCAGCTCGCTCGCGATCGAGCGGCCGACGGCACCGGCCCCGGCAATGGCGACCCGCATCAGTGACCCTCCTCCTTCGGCCCCTGGGCGAACGCGGCCTCGACCGCGGCCAGGTCGGCCCGGCGTGCCATGACGTGCACCAGGTCGCCCTCCTGCACCACCATCGCGGGCGTGGGCAGGACGCCCTCGCCGAGGCGGGTGACGAACGCCACCCGGGTGCCGGAGGCCTCCTCCAGCGCGCTGATCCGGTGGCCGACCCAGTGCGGGTCGTAGGCGACCTCGGCCAGCTGCACGGTGCCGCTCGGATCCTGCCAGAGCGGCTCGGAGCCGCTCGGCAGCAGCCGGCGCAGCATCTGGTCGGCCGTCCAGCGGACGGTGGCCACGGTCGGAATGCCCAGGCGCTGGTAGACCTCGGCACGCCGGGGGTCGTAGATCCGGGCCGCGACGTTCTCGACGCCGAAGTTCTCCCGGGCGACGCGGGCCGCGATGATGTTGGAGTTGTCACCGCTGGAGACGGCGGCGAACGCGCCGGCCTCCTCGATGCCCGCCTCCTTCAGGGTGTCCTGGTCGAAGCCGACACCCGTGACCCGGCGGCCGTTGAAGCCGGCGCCGAGGCGGCGGAAGGCCGTCGGGTCCTGGTCGACGACGGCGACCGAGTGGCCTTGTTTCTCAAGTGCTCTGGCGAGGGCGGAGCCCACGCGGCCGCAGCCCATGATGACGATGTGCACCGGTGCTACCTCACCCGTCCCGTTGGGTTCTTGACCTGCGCAAACACCGTTCATCTTCCTTTCCCGCCCCGCCGTCCGGGGTGAGCGTCCTCGTGGTGCTCGGCGCGACAACCTGAGTGTTGCCCGCCTGCTCGTATCCGACACGCTAGCCGGTCCACCGAACACAGTCGCGACGAAGGGGGGGCCGCAAGTCGGCCCACCGGGCTAAGAGCCCCTACGATTCCTTAACGTGCCTATGCCGACTGACCTTCCGAAACGCATCCTGATCGGGCGTGCGCTGCGCAGCGACAAGCTCGGGGAAACGCTGCTCCCCAAGCGCATCGCGCTGCCCGTCTTCGCCTCGGACGCGCTCTCCTCGGTCGCGTACGCGCCCGAAGAGATCCTGCTGACGCTCTCCCTGGCGGGTGCCTCGGCCATTCACTTCTCGTGGCAGATCGGCGTCGTCGTCGCCGTCGTGATGCTCGCCGTGGTGGCCTCGTACCGGCAGAACGTGCACGCGTACCCGAGCGGCGGTGGCGACTACGAGGTCGCCACCGTGAACCACGGCCCGAACTCCGGCCTGGTGGTCGCGAGCGCGCTGATGGTCGACTACATCCTCACCGTCGCGGTCTCCACCACCTCCGGGGTGGCCAACGTGGTGTCCGCGGTGCCCTCGCTGCGCGGCCACGAGCTGACCCTCTCGGTCGTCGTGGTCATCGTGCTGATGGGCATCAACCTGCGCGGCGTCCGCGAGTCCGGCAGCGCCTTCGCCGTCCCGACGTACGCCTTCATGGTCGGCGTGATCGGCATGGTGGTGTACGGCGTGGTCCGGCACTTCGGCCTGGGCCAGGAGATGCCCGCCGAGAGCTCCGGGTTCCACCTGGAGGCGACGCCCGGCAACGAGTCGCTGGCCGGCTTCGCGATGGTGTTCCTGCTGCTCAAGGCGTTCTCCTCGGGCTGCGCCGCGCTGACCGGCGTCGAGGCGATCTCCAACGGTGTGCCGGCCTTCCGCAAGCCCAAGAGCAAGAACGCGGCGACCACGCTGCTGATGATGGCGTCGATCGCCGTCGTGATGTTCATGGGCATCATCTGGCTGGCCCGCCTCACCGGTGTCCAGATGGCCGAGGACCCCGCCGAGCAGCTGGTCGGCGCGGGCAGCGGTTACCACCAGAAGACCGCGCTGGCCCAGATCAGCGAGGCCGTCTTCTCGAACTTCACGCCCGGCTTCTACTTCGTGGCCGCCGTCACCGGCCTGATCCTCGTGCTGGCCGCCAACACCGCCTTCAACGGCTTCCCGGTACTCGGCTCGATCCTGGCCCAGGACCGCTACCTGCCGCGTCAGCTGCACACCCGCGGGGACCGGCTGGCCTTCTCCAACGGCATCATCCTGCTGGCGCTGGCGGCGATCCTGTTCATCATCGCCTTCGACGCCGACCCGACCCGGCTCATCCAGCTGTACATCGTCGGCGTCTTCGTCTCCTTCAACATGAGCCAGTCCGGCATGATCCGGCACTGGACCAGGCACCTGCGCACCGAGACCGACCCGGCCAAGCGCCGCCACATGCAGCGCAGCCGGGCGATCAACACCTTCGGCCTGGTGATGACCATGGCCGTGCTGATCGTCGTCCTCGCCACCAAGATCAGCCACGCCTGGATCGCGATCGCCGCGATGGTCGTGCTGTTCGTGATGATGAAGGCGATCCGCCGGCACTACGACCGGATCTCCGAGGAGCTGGTCGCCGCCGAGGAGCCGGACGACGTGGTGCTGCCCACCCGGGTGCACGCCATCGTGCTGGTCTCCAAGCTGCACAAGCCGGCGCTGCGCGCCCTGGCGTACGCGCGGCTGGCCCGCGCCCACACGCTGGAGGCCGTCACCGTCAACGTCGACCCGGCGGACACCGCGGCGCTGCGTGCGGAGTGGGACGAGCGCGGCATCGAGGTGCCGCTCAAGGTGCTCGACTCGCCGTTCCGCGAGGTCACCGGGCCGGTGCTGGACTACGTGAAGAACCTGCGCCGCAGCAGCCCGCGCGACGTGGTGTCGGTCTACATCCCCGAGTACGTGGTCGGCCACTGGTACGAGCACCTGCTGCACAACCAGAGCGCGCTGCGGCTCAAGGGGCGCCTGCTGTTCAAGCCCGGGGTGATGGTCACCTCGGTGCCCTGGCAGCTGGAGTCCTCCGAGCGGCGCAAGCCGCAGAAGGCCTGGTCGGCGCCGGGTGCCGTCCGCCGTGGTGAGCCGCGGGCGCCGAAGGCCGTAAAGTCGAAGGTCTCCGCACAGCCCGACGACACCGCTGACAGCAGCAAGGACTCCTCCCAGTGACCCGCAACACCCCGCCCCGCTCCAACGGCTCCTCGGGCTCCTCGTCGAAGGGCTCGTCCTCGAAGGGCGCCCGCAAGGGCGGCGCCGGCAAGCCCGGGCAGGTCGCCCGGCCGCGCTGGGGCAAGCCCGTGCGCCCGGCCGCCACCGACCGCGACGGCTTCACCGCGCAGACCGCCCCGCTCGCGCCGAGCGAGCAGGCCCCGGAGCCCGCCGCCGCCGAGCGCCCCGCCCCGGCGCAGGCCCGCAAGGACAAGCCCAAGGAGAAGCCCAAGGAGAAGCCCAAGGAGGGGGCCCGCCCGCGCAAGCAGGCCGTCCGCCCGCCGAAGGTGCTGCGCACTCCTCGCGCGCCGCGTGCCGAGGCCGCCCCCAAGGGGCCCGGCGGCGACCCGCTGGTCGGCGAGCGCTACGAGGTCGAGGTCGGCGCGGTCGCGCACGGCGGCGGCCACTGCGTCGCCCGCCACGAGGGCCGGGTGCTGTTCGTCCGGCACGCGCTGCCCGGCGAGAAGGTGATCGCCCAGGTCACCGAGGGCACCACGAAGTCGCGCTTCCTGCGTGCCGACGCGGTGGAGATCCTGGAACCCGCCAAGGACCGGATCACCCCGCCCTGCCCGTTCTCCGGGCCGGGCAAGTGCGGCGGCTGCGACTGGCAGCACGTCACCCCGGGCGGGCAGCGCAAGCTCAAGGTGCAGGTGCTCACCGAGCAGTTGGCCAAGCTGGCGGGCCTCACCCCGGCCGAGGCCGGCTGGGACGGCAGCGTCGAGCCGGTCGGCGGCAAGCTGCCGGCCGGCGAGGTGCCGGCCTGGCGCACCCGGGTGCAGTACGCGGTGGACCCGGAGAGCGGCAAGGTCGGGCTGCGCAAGCACCGCTCGCACGACCTCCAGCCGATCGACCGCTGCCTGATCGCCGCCGAGGGCGTCACGGAGCTCGGCATCGAGGCCCGCGACTGGCCGGGCGTGGCCACCGTCGAGGTGATCGCCGCCGCCGGCTCCTCGGACCGCCAGGTCGTGCTGACCCCGCGGCCCGGCGCCCAGCTGCCGCTGGTCGAGCTCGACAAGCCGGTGTCGATCGCCCGGATCGACGAGCACGACAACATCCACAAGGTGCACGGCCGGTCCTTCGTCCGTGAGCGCGCGGCCGGCCGGACCTGGCGGGTCAGCAACGGCGGCTTCTGGCAGATCCACCCGGAGGCGCCGGACACCCTGGTCGACGCCGTGCTGGACGGCCTGGACCCGCAGTGGGGCGAGAACGCGCTCGACCTGTACTGCGGCGTGGGGCTGTTCGCGGGCGCGCTGGCCGACCGGGTCGGCGAGGACGGCGCGGTGCTCGGCATCGAGTCCTCCAAGCAGGCCGTGGTCGACGCCCGGCACAACCTGGCGGTGCTGGACAACGTCCGGATCGAGTGCGACAAGGTGGAGACGCTGCTGCCGCGCACCGGTATCACCGCCACCGACCTGATCGTCCTGGACCCGCCGCGCGCGGGCGCCGGGCGGGAGACCGTCGCGCACCTGGCCGGGCTCTCGGCCCGCCGGATCGCCTACGTCGCCTGTGACCCGGCCGCGCTCGCCCGGGACCTCGCGTACTTCCGCGAGGGCGGCTACCGGCCGGTCTCGCTGCGGGCCTTCGACCTGTTCCCGATGACCCACCACTTCGAGTGCGTGGCGATCCTGGAGCCGATCGGGGAGTAGCCGAGGCTCTTCGCAGTACGCGCAGGCGGCATCCGGGCGCTCCGGGTGCCGCCTGCCGGCGTCTGCGGGCCGGTCCGGTGTGCACGGCCGGGCCGGGCCGTCCGGCCCGAAGGCCCTCCGAGCCGGGGTGGCCGGCCCGAACGGCCTTCCGAGCCGGGGTGGTCGGCCCGAACGGCCCGGTACGAGTGGCCGCTCGGGCACCACCGTCGGGCCGGCTTCAGCCGGAGGGCGCGCCCACGGTGCCGGCCACCCCGGTGCCGCGCTCGGCCTCCGGCGCGGCCGGGGTCGGCATCGTCCCGGCGGGCAGGCCCTGGCCGCGCAGGTGGCAGCAGATGGCCCGGAGGACGGCGATGCCGGGCTTCTCGTGGTCCTCCGCGGGCCAGACCACGCCGAAGTCGCAGGGCACCAGCCCCTCCACCGGCCGGTAGCGGACGTCCGGGCGGGGGAAGAGCTCGGCCGCGACGGCCGGCAGGAAGGCGATCGCCCCGTCGAAGGAGACCGCGGAGAGCAGGGACTCCACCCGGGTGATCTGGTGCCCGCTGTAGCGGACCCTGCTGCCGTCGGGCCGCGGGTCCACCGCCCAGAAGTTCCGTTCGGAGGGGGACACCTCCGGCGCGAGGCCGACCATCGGCCGGTCGGCGAGGTCCGCGAGCCGCAGCGCCGGCCGCCGGGCCAGCGGGTCGGAGGCGGCCACGCAGACCACCCGCGACTCGGTGGTGAGGGGCTCGGCGTGGAAGCCCTCGGGTGCGGGCAGGTAGACGAACGCGGCGTCGATCTTCCCGATCGCGAGGGCGGTGGTCTGCTCGACCAGGTCCAGGACGTGGAAGTCCACTTCCAGGCCGGGGTGCAGCGTGGTGAGCGCGGCGATCACGCGGCGGGTGGCGGCCAGGGCGGCGGCGCAGTCGGTCAACCCCAGCCGCAGGGTCAGCCCGTCGCCGTCGCCGTCGCCGGGCGAGTGGCGTGCGGCGTCTCGCAGTTCGTCCGCCGCGTCCACCACGTTCCGGACGAGTGGAAGCAGGGCGTGCCCAAGGGGCGTCAACGTCACTTTCCTGCTCGTCCGGGTGAACAGCTGCACCCCCAGCCGACGTTCGAGGGTGCGGATCTGCTGACTGAGGGCGGGCTGGGTCAGGTAGAGCCGTGCGGCGGCGCGGCCGAAATGCAGCTCCTCGGCCAGCGTCAGCAGAGATCGCAGTTGGTGAACCGCCGGGTCGTCCACGCCGACCATCGCCGTTGCCTCCCATCGCCCCGGAGCTGGCTCCGCCATCCATCAAGCATGCTAATCGATAGATGATTGCGCGGAGCCTTGCCAGCGGGGGAAGCTGACGTTGCCTCAGTGAGATCGCGGGAGAATCCGGTACGGCGTGGCCGGGGTGGCCGAAAACCGGCCGACCGATTCTTTCGGCCTGCCCCGATCCACCCGCGGACGCGGAGGCGCGGCCGTCGTTTCGGCGAGAACGGCCGTCGGCGGCCGGACGTCCACTGGGCACGACTGATCCTGACGGTCCGTTGCGAGCCACCGGGCACCATCCCAGAAGCGGTTCCGTGCCGCCCGGCGCGGACACGAATTCAGGAGCGGTGAAATGAGTGTGCAATCAGGAATTCCGCCCGAGTCCGCCACGTGCGGATCGCACGACTCCGGCTTCGCGCCCCGACGGGCATGTTGTCTGGAGGAGTGTTGAACCACGACACCACGGGGGAGCCGTCCGCCCGGACGGCATCGGAGCGAGTACTCGAACTGCTCTACCGGTACCAGCGGATCGACGAGGCGCTGGCGGTCGAACCGGCCGGCGGGGCGGACGGCACGGCGACTTCGGGAAATGCGCGGTGCGAGGCGTGCTCCGAAGTCCACCGGGCCAGGATGGAGCGCTTCACCGCACGCGATGAGCCCATCCATTTCGTGGTGCCGGCCTTTCCGGCGAAGTCCCCGAACCAGGGCAAGGTGCTCGGCGCGCTGCCGGACCTCGGCGAGCAGCTGGCGGTCGGCTTCCTGCAGTCGCTCTGCGACTACGTGCGGCACTTCTACGGGCCGGGCGCCCGGGTCACGATCTGCTCGGACGGCCACGTCTTCGGCGACGTGGTCGGGGTGAGCGACGGGGCGGTGACCGCCTACCGGCAGGTCCTCGCGGACATGATCGGCACCTCGCACTGGTCGGCGCTGGACCTCTTCGGCCTGGACGACGCGTTCGGCAGCCTCGACTACCCGAAGATGCGGCGCGTTCTGGAGGAGAACTACTCCGCGACGCTGGAAGAACTCAAGGAGAACGTCCGCACCGACCGGAACACGCGCGCGCTGTTCAACGGAATACACCGCTTCATGTTCGAGGACGCGGTGGCGCGCCAGGGCGGCGAGACGACCCGGAACCAGCTCCGGAAGAACTCCAAGGACGCCGCCTACCAGACCATTCTCCGGAGCAACGCGTGGAGCCGGCTGGTCGCCGAGAAATTCCCCGACGCGATACGCCTGTCGATACACCCGCAGCCCCCGCACTCCGAGAAGTTCGGGCTCCAGCTCATGCCGACCAAGGACGGCTGGCTGACCCCGTGGCACGGCGTGGTGCTCGACGACGGCGTCAGCCGCTACCTGGTGAAGCGGTGGGACGCGGAAAACCTCCAGGCCTCCGTCGTCTGGCGGGACGGCCGACCCAGCCATTTCGTCGCCCCGCATCTCGCCGCCCGCCCCTAGGGCCGCCATCCCCAGAAAGGAGGACAACGCGCCATGACGACTCCCATGCCCTCGGCCGCGGATCTGCGCCACATTCCGCTCCGCCCGTTCGGCCGCGTGGTCGAAGCCCCCGGCGGAAACGCCCGGATCGCCGACATTCCGGTGGACACGCTGGCCCGCTGGACCGAGGAATCGCGGGTCCTGGTGCTCCGCGGATTCTCGCTCCTCGGAAAGCAGGAATTCGCCGACTACTGCCGGAAGTGGGGCGAAGTCCTGAAGTGGGAGCCGGGCGAGGTCATCGACCTGGTGGTCGAGGACAATCCCCGGAACTACCTGTTCGCCAGCGGCGACGTGCCGTTCCACTGGGACGGCGCCTTCGTCGAGGCCGATCCGCGGTACTTCTTCTTCCAGTGCCTGGACGCGACCCCGGGGGCCGGCGGGGAGACCGTCTTCTCCGACACCACCGCCGTCTACCGGGACGCCGACCCCGAGCTGCGCGACCTCTGGGCGCGGATCAGCGTCACCTACACCACCGAGAAGATGGTGCACTACGGCGGCGAGGTCACCGAGAAGCTCGTGGCCCGGCACCCCGGCACCGGTGTGCCCGTGCTGCGCTTCGCCGAGCCGCTGGACCCCGCGGTGTACAAGAACCCGGTGTCCGTCCGGGTCGACGGCATCGACGGCGCGAAGGCCGAGGAGTTCGTCGCCTCGATGGCGGAACGGCTGCACCGCCCCGCCTACTGCTACGCCCACGACTGGCGCCGGGGCGACATCGTGATCGCCGACAACATCGCGCTGGTGCACGGGCGCAACGCCTTCAACGGGCCGACCTCCCGCCATCTGCAGCGGGTCGAGGTCATCTGACCCGCTGCGGTCGGCTCCGACACTCCCGACGACTCCGACGACTCCCGTCATCACCCGTCAACGCCCGGAGGCCACCATTTCCGGCACAGGTGGAGCGAGAACATGAGTATTGGCATTGTGGGAACCGGGATATCCGGTCTTCATCTGGCGCTGAGGCTGCGGCAGTTCGGCATCGACGCCACGCTGTACACGGCCCAGGAGCCCGACGACATCCGCAGCGGGCCGCCGTTGAACTTTGTCACTCGATTCGACTCCACCCGGGAACGGGAATCCGCGCTCGGCGTCACCGAATGGTCCTCGGCGGCGTACGACAACGCGTGGATGCACCTGAACCTGGAAGGCCCGGACGGGCTCTCCTTCCGCGGCCGGCTCCCGAAGCCGGCCAGCTCGGTCGACTTCCGGATGTATCTCGCCACGCTGCTGGAGGAGTACCGGCGGCGTGGCGGGAACCCGGTCCGGCTGCGGGTGGCCGACCGGACCGGGCTGGAACGGCTGGCCGGGGG
Source organism: Kitasatospora sp. NPDC050463 (assembly GCF_040655255.1). NCBI lineage: Bacteria > Bacillati > Actinomycetota > Actinomycetes > Kitasatosporales > Streptomycetaceae > Kitasatospora > Kitasatospora sp. NPDC050463. The sequence continues at coordinate 34,867 of NZ_JBFAJO010000066.1, read as the reverse complement.
GCCCCCCCCCAGGGGGGCTGGGGGGCCGGGGGGGGGCGGGGGGGGCGCGGGC
>NZ_JBFAJO010000066.1:0-34805 GCF_040655255.1 Kitasatospora sp. NPDC050463 | reverse complement strand
CGCGTACGCGACCGTCGGCGACCGCACGGCGCTGGACGGCGCGGTGATCGGCGACGGCGCGATCGTCGAGTCGGCGGCCGGGCGGGGCGCGCTGACCGACGTCTTCCCGCGGGACCCGGCCCGCTCGCCCTACCTCTCGGCGCCGCGCCGGCTCGCCGGTGGCCTGTTCCACGGGGTCCGGCCGCCGGAGCCGGCCGGGATGACGATGCACATGGTCCCCGGGGCCGGTGAGATCCACGCCCCGACCTACCACTCCTTCGCCGGACAGGTGACCGCCGTCCTCGTCGAGGCCGTCCCGGACGGCCCGTTCGCGGCGTTGACCGGGCGGGACCACCGCGACGACCCGGACGGGTTCGCCAAGGAGGTCCTCGCCCTGGTCGCCACCCACGCACCCGCGCTGCGCGAGCGCGTCGACGAGCGGGACTTCGCGCTCGCCCGGCCGGTGGACCTGCTCCAGGGTGCCGTCGTCCCGGTGGTCCGCCGGGGCTGGGCCCGACTCGACGGCGACCGGTACGCGCTGGCCGTCGGCGACGCCTGGATCGCCAACGACCCGCTCACCGCGCAGGGCGCCAACCTCGGCTCCGAGCTGGCCTTCCTCCTCGCCGACGTGCTGCGCGAACACGCCGGGCCCTACGACGGGGCGTTCTGCCGTGCCGTCTCCGAACGGATGTGGCAGCGCGCCCAACCCGTCGTCGACTGGACCAACCTGTTCGTCGGCCCGCCCCCGGCGCACCTGGGCACCCTGCTCGCCGCTGCCGCGGCCGACCAGCGGGTGGCCGACGCCTTCGTCGCCCACCTCGACCGGCCGGACGCCATGTGGCGCGGCCTCGCCAGCCCCGAGAGCACCGACGAGTTCATCGCCCGGGCTCAGTCCGTGAGGAGCGCAGCATGAGTGTCGAGGTCGGCCTGGTCTGGGACGCGGTCGGACGGATCGAGGACGGGCGGGGACTGCTCGGACTCGCCCGCGAGGCCGGGCTGGACACCTTCCTGGTCTTCGACCACCTGATGAACGTCTTCCCCCGGCAGGCCTGGGACACCGACTTCAGCCATGTCGCGGCGGGCCTGCCCACCCCGGACCGCTGCCTCGACTTCGCCACCGTGCTCGGCAACTTCGCCCCGCAGGCCGGCCCGGTCCGGCTGGCCATCGGGGTCACCGACCCGAACCGGCGCCACCCCGCGGTGCTCGCGCAGACCGCGCTGACCCTCGCCCAACTCACCGACCGGGCACCCGTCCTCGGCATCGGCGCGGGAGCGCTGGAGAACCTCGTGCCGTACGGGGTGCCGCACGACCACCAGGTGGACCGGGTCGAGGAGGCGCTGCGCGTCCTGCGTCTGCTGCTCTCCGGCGAGGGCCCGCACGACTTCCGCGGCACCTACTTCACCCTCGACCGGGCGCTCATCACCCCCGCTCCCGAGGGCCGCACGCCCCGGATCTGGCTCGGTGCCAACCGCCCGCGGATGCTCACCCTGGCCGGCCGCCACGCCGACGGCTGGCTCCCCTCCGAACTGATGGCCCCCGAGGAGTACGCCCGGCGGCTCGACGTGGTGCGGGCCGCCGCCGTCGACGCCGACCGTGACCCCGACAGCATCGTCGCGGCGGGCGGCGCCCCGATCGTGGTGGCGCCGACCGACGCCGCCGCGCAGGACCTGCTGCGGGCCACCCCGATCCGCTTCCTCGCGCTGCACGCGGGCGCCCGGGCCTGGCGGCGGCACGGCGCCGCCCACCCCTTCGGCGAGGACTACCGGGGACTGGTCGAACTGCTGCCGCACCTGCTCACCCGGGCGGAGGTGGAGCGGGCCCTCGCGGTGGTGCCCGACGAGGTGGTCGCCGACCAGGTCATCGCGGGCAGCCGGGAGACGGTGCTCAAGCGGATCGGCGAGCTCGTCGACGCCGGTATGCGCCACCCCGTGCTGATCCCCGCCTCGGCGCTGGCCTCACCGGAGGCCGCCGGCTACACGATCGAGTCGGTCGGCTGGCTCGCCGCCCGGCTGCGCTCCGACGCCGGCCCGTTCGCGGGCTCCGGCCCAGGTGCCGGCTCCGGCTCCGGTTCCGGCGCCGGGGCGGTGTCCGCATGACCGGCGTGGGCGTCATCGGATCCGGCATCTCCGGCCTGCAACTGGCGCTGCGCCTGCAGCAGTCGGGCGTCCCGGTGACGGTGTACTCGGAGCACGGCATCGACGGCCTCAAGGGCGGCCGGCCACGCAACTTCCCAGCCCGGTTCGGGCGGACCCAGCAGCGGGAGCGGGAACTCGGCGTCCACGAATGGGAGTTCGCCGACGCACAGGTGCGGCACTGGGCGGTCACCATGCACACCGGCGAGCCGCGGCCGCTGGAGTTCCTCGCCGACCTGCGGCCGCCGTCCAGCGTGGTCGACTTCCGGATCTACCTGCCACGGCTGCTCAGCGCCTTCGTCGACCGCGGCGGTGAGCTGGAGGTCGGCGACCAGCCGGTCGAGGAACTCGCCCGCCGCCACGACCTGCTGGTCGTCGCCAACGGCAACCGGTCGGTGCGGCGGCTGTTCCCGGCCGACGCCGGCCGCTCGCCGTACACCACGCCGCAGCGCGTCCTGTGCGCCGGGATCTACTTCGGGATCGACGAGGAGGTGCCGCACTCCCTCGACATCCACTTCCTGCCCGGCGCCGGCGAGATCCTGCGCCTGCCCTTCCACTCCCCGGCCGGCCGGGCCGACGTGCTCGCCTTCGAGGCCGTCCCGGGCGGCCCGCTGGAGTCCGCCTGCCACCTCGACGCCGACGCCGATCCCGCGGCGTTCCACCGGCACGTGCTCGACCTGGTCGCCGCCCACGCCCCGGGCCTGCGCGAGCGGATCGACACCGCCGGGTTCGCGCTCACCGCGCCCGGCGAACTCACCCAGGGCGCCGTCACCCCGGTGGTCCGCCGGGGCTGGGCCCGGCTCGACGACGGCACCTGCGCGCTGGCCGTCGGCGACGCCTGGATCACCAACGACCCGCTCACCGCCCAGGGCGCCAACCTCGGCTCGCACACCGCCTTCGCCCTGGCCGAGCTGATCACGCGCCATCAGGGCCGCTACGACGAGGAGTTCTGCCGTGACGCGTCCGAGCGGCTCTGGGAGCACGCGCGCCACGTCGTGGAGTGGAGCAATGCCTTCCTCGCCGAACCCGCGCCGCACGTCGCCGCGCTGTTCGGGCGGGCGGCGGCCGACAAACGGGTGGCCGACGCGTTCGTCGGCCACTTCAACGACCCGGTCTCGATGTGGCGGGCGCTGGCCACCCCGGAGGGCGTGAGCGCCTTCCTCGCCGACTGCGAGCGGACCGCACCGGCCACCCCCTGAGCGGAGCCGCGACCACCGAAGGAGTGCAATGACCTTTCCCGACATGGCCCGGGACGAGAAGGGCCGACTGATCCCCGAGTCCGAGCAGACCGCGGTGTGGCTGCTCGGCGGCCTGGCCCAGATACGCGTGCCCGGCGAGGCGACCGGCAACGCCTTCACCGTCGTGCAGCACACCGGCAACCGCGGCTACAACACGCCGCTGCACATCCACGACTACGAGGACGAGGTCTTCATGGTCCTGGACGGCACGCTGCGCATGATCTGCGACGGGCAGGAGGTCGTCGCCGAGGCCGGCAGCACGATGATCGTGCCGCGGACCGTTCCGCACGGCTTCGTGACGACCTCGCCGAACGCCCGCTTCCTCACCATCCACTCCACGCCCCAGCCGGACCGCAGGCCGCAGTTCGACCTGTTCCTGAAGGCGGAGATCCCGCACGCCAGGGCCCTCACGCTGCCCACCGAGGACGTGGGCGGCCCCGACCTCGATCACATCATCGCGCTGGGCACCACCTACGCGTACCGCTACGCGGGCCCGCCGCCGACCCCCTGACGGCCGCTCCGGCCCCTCGGCCGGCCGGCCAACGCTCCCGTACCGACAGAAGAGACACCATGTCGTTGAAGCTCCTTTCCCTGATGCTGTGCGTGTTCGGCATCACCACCGGCGAGTTCGTCATCGCCGGCATCCTGCCGGACGTCGCCGCCGACCTCGACGTGTCGATCCCCGCGGCCGGGCTCCTGGTCACGGCGTACGCCATCGGAATGATCATCGGCGGCCCGGTGCTCACCGCGCTGACCGCCCAGTACCCGCGCAAGCCGCTCATCGTCGGCCTGCTCGTCATCGTGATCGTCGGCAACGTCGCGTCGGCGCTGGCGCCCGCGTACGCCGTGCTGTTCGTCGCGCGCATCGTCACGGCGCTGGTGACCGCCACGTTCTTCGCCAACGCGATCGTGATCGCCGCGTCCACGGCCCCGGAGGGCAAGCAGGCCTCGACCGTGTCCAAGCTGGTCTTCGGGATGAACCTCTCGATGATGCTCGGCGCGCCCATCGGTACGTTCATCGGCGACCACTTCGGCTGGCGCGCGACCTTCGCCGTCATCGCCGCGGTCTGCCTGGTCGGCCTGGTCCTGGTGCTGCCGCTGGTACCGGACGTCGCGGCCTCCACCACCAGCGCGGTGGCGGAGCTGCGGGTGTTCCGCGACCGCAACGTCCAGCTGGCGATCGGCATCACCGCCGTCGCCAACATGGGTCTGCTCATGGTGTTCACCTACTTCTCGCCGCTGCTCACCGACCTCACCGGCTTCGCCGACGGGGCCGTCCCGCTGCTGCTGCTGGCGTACGGCGTCGGTGCGGCGGCCGGCAACTTCGTCGGCGGCTGGCTCTCCGACCGCTCCCTGATGGCCTCGCAGGTCGGCCTGCTGGGCCTGCTCACCGTGGGACTGCTGATGATGTGGGCGGTCAGCGGCGGCACCGTCGCCACCGCGGTGATGGTGTTCGTGATCGGCGCGCTGGGCTTCTCCGTCATCCCCGGCATGCAGACCCGGGTGCTGACCACCGCCAGTTCGGCGCCGACCCTGGCGATCGCGGTGAACGCCTCCGGCTACCAGCTCGCCGCCGCCCTGGCCGGCTGGCTGGGCGGCCGGGTCATCGACGGCCCCGGCCTGCGCTCCGTCTACCTCGCCGCCGCCGCGGTCACCGTCCTCGGCATCCTGCTCAGCGCCTACGCCTGGCACCGGGACCGCACCGGCGGCAGCGGGGCGAGCACCGGGACCAAGGAGCGGACGGCCGCGACCTCGCCGGCCTGACGCTCCGCCCGGCGGGGCCCGCGCCCGGTGCGCCGGCCGGCCCCGCCCGGGTCCGCTCCGCCCGGCCCCGTGCGGGGGCCGGGACGTCCGCCGGGGCCACCGGCCGTCACTCCACGAGGGGCAAACCATGGGTCGTGATTCCGTCCTGGTCACCGGCGACTGGGCCGAGCGTCGTCTCGGCACCGCAGGAGTGGTCCTCGTCGAGACCGGCAACGAGGACACCGAGTACCGCAAGGGTCATCCGCCGGGCGCCGTCTGGATCAACTGGAGCGAACTCCAGGACGACCTGCGGCTCGGCGTCGTCGGCCCGGCGGCGTTCGAACGGCTGATGCGGGCCAAGGGCATCGGCGAGGAGGACACCGTCGTGGTGTACTCGGCCAACGCCAACCTGCTGGCCACCCAGCTCTACTGGTACCTCACCCTCCACGGCCACCGCTCCGTGCGGCTGCTCGACGGCGGCCGCCGCAAGTGGGAGCTGGACGGGCGCCCGCTCACCACCGCGCTGCCCGACCGCCCGGCGACCGGTTACCGGGTCACCGGCCCGGACCCGTCCGTCCGGGCGACCAGGGACGACGTCCTCGCCGCCATCGGGCAGCGCAACATCATCGACGTCCGGAGCCCGGAGGAGTACTCCGGGCTGGTCTTCGCACCCGGCTTCGCCGGAGCGGCCTTCGCCGCCGGCAACGACCCGCACGAGGTGGCCCAGCGCTGCGGCCACGTCCCCGGCGCGGTCCACCTGCCCTGGGAGGCCGTCGTCGACGCGGACGACACCTTCCGCTCCGACGAGGAGCTCGGCCGGCGGTTCGCCGGCCTGGAGCCCGCCCGCGGCACCATCACCTACTGCTGGGTCGGCGCCCGCTCAGCGCACTCCTGGTTCGTCCTGCGCGAGCTGCTGGGCTGGCCGGACGTCCGCAACTACGACGGCTCCTGGGCCGAGTACGGGTCGCTGGTCGGCGTGCCGGTCGAACGCGGCACCCCCGGCGACTGAGCCGAGCACCTCCCCACCCACTCCACGCCGATCCTCCGAGCCTGAAGGGAGTGGGCCGGCCCGGCCTCGGGCGGCCCCCACCACCGCCATGAACGAACGCAACACGACGCAGTCCCCGCCCGGCGCACCCGCCCGGGACCGGCTGGCGGGCAAGGTCGCCCTGGTGACGGGCGCCAGCTCCGGCATCGGCGAGGCCGCCGCCAAGGCCCTGGCCGCGCAGGGCGCGAGCGTGGTGCTGGCGGCCCGGCGCCGGAGCGAACTGGACCGGGTCGCCGGGGAGATCACCGCCGCCGGCGGCGCCGCGATCGCCGTCACGGCCGACGTCACGGTCGACGAGGACGTCGCGGCCGCCGTCCGCGCGGCCGAGCAGCACTACGGCGGCCTGGACATCGCCTTCAACAACGCCGGGACGCTGGGCACCCCGGGCCTGGTCGCCGACCAGAAGCCGGAGGCCTGGACGGAGGACCTCGGCCGGGTGCTCACCAGCGTCTTCCTGTCGATGCGGCACGAGATCCCGGCCCTGCAGCGGCGCGGCGGCGGAGTGATCGTCAACAACGCCTCGCAGCTGGGCGTGGTCGGGTTCGGCGCCGGGATCAGCGCCTACGTGGCCGGGAAGCACGGCGTGGTGGGCCTCACCAAGGCCGCCGCACTGGAGTACGCCGGCGAGAACATCCGGGTCAACGCCCTCGCGCTGGCGACGGTGGACACGCCGATGTACCGCTCCTCGGTGGGCGGCAACCAGGAGATGGCCGACATGTTCACCGCGCTGCACCCGCTCGGCCGGATCGCGAGCGCGCAGGAGGCCGCCTCGGCGGTCGTCTACCTGGCCGGCGACGAGGCGGGCTTCTTCACCGGCTCGGTGCTGGTCATGGACGGTGGATGGACGGCCCGGTGACGCCCGCGACCACCGCGGGGCCGCAGCGGGCCGCCCGGACCGTGCCGGAGGTCGTCGGCGGCGACCTCAAGGTGCCGCTGGTGACCGGGGCCCTGGTGCCGTACGCCAACCTCGACTACGCGGCGAGCACCCCGAGCCTGGTGGCCGTGCGGCACGCGGTGGACGGCATGCGGCCCTGGTACAGCAGCGTGCACCGCGGCGCCGGGTTCGCCTCCGCGGTCTCCACCCGGGCCTACGAGCGGGCCCGGGACACGGTGCGCCGCTTCGCCGGCGCGGCCCCGGACGCCGAGGTGGTGTTCACCCGCAACACCACCGACGCGCTCAACCTGCTCGGCCGCGCGCTGCCGGCCGGCACGGCGGTCTTCCGGTTCTCCACCGACCACCACGCCGCCCTGCTGGCCTGGCGCGGCTCCCCGGTGTACCGCCTCGCCCGGCCGGCCACCGCGGCGGACGCGGTGACCGCGCTGGCGAAGGCGCTCGCCGACGCCCCCAGGGGGCCGAAGCTGGTGGTGATCACCGGGGCGTCCAACGTGACCGGGGAGCTGTGGCCGGTCGCCGACCTGGCGGAGGTGGCCGGCGGCCACGGCGCGCGCACCGTGCTGGACGCCGCCCAACTGGCCGGGCACCGGCCGCTGGACCTCGCCGGCTGGGGCGTCGACTGGGCCGCGCTCTCCGGACACAAGCTGTACGCGCCGTTCGGCGCGGGCGCCCTGGTGGGCTCCGCCGACTGGCTGGACACCGCCGACCCCTACCTGGCGGGCGGCGGGGCGACGGCCAAGGTCGCGGAGGAGGACGGCCGGGAGAACGTCCGCTGGACGGCGCTGCCGCACCGGCACGAGGGCGGCTCCCCGAACGTGGTGGGCACCCATGCGATGGCGGTCGCCTGCCGGACGCTGACCGCCACCGGCTGGGACGCCGTCACCCGGCACGAGCAGGCGCTGACGGCCCGGCTCCGTGGCGGGCTGGCCACCGTCCCGGGGGTGCGCCTGCTGGACCTGTGGCGGGGCGGACACCCGCGGCTCGGCGTGGTTTCCTTCAGCGTCGCCCGCTGCGGTGACGCGCCCGCCGACCAGCGGCTGGTGGCCACGGCGCTCTCCGCGGAGTACGGGATCGGCGTCCGGGACGGGGCGTTCTGCGCGCACCAGGCGGTCAGCGCCCTGCTGCGCGACGCGCCCGGGCACCAGGGCGACCGCGCGCTGCGCGCCAGCATCGGCCTCGGCACCACCGACGAGCACGTCGACCGCCTGGTGGCGGCGCTGGGCGAGCTGGTGCGGCACGGACCGCGCTGGACGTACGGCCACCCGGAGGACGGCTGGCGGCCGGTACCGGACCCCCGGCCGGTGCCGGAATTCCTCCGGTGAGCATGAATTCCCCGGCCCGCGCCCCGGATGACCGTTTCTCAGTAGGCTCCGGCACCGGAAGGAGAGTGCCCGACATGACCGGACCACGCACGATCGAACACATGGACGATCCTGCTCGACCCGTCCGCCGATTCGGCGTCATGCTCTATCCGGACCAGCCTTTCCCGGTGCTGGTGGAACGGCTGAGATGGCTGGAGGAGCTCGGTTTCGACCAGGTCTTCGTGCCCGATCACAGCGCGGACCTGCGCGACCCGAGCGGCCTCTGGTTCGGCAGCTGGTCCGTACTGGCCACGGCGGCGGTGACCACGCGGCGGATCCGGATCGGCACCCTGGTGGCCAACCAGATCCTGCGCCCGCCGGCCCAGCTGGCCAAGCAGGCGATCGCCCTCGACCACCTGTCCGGTGGCCGGTTCGACCTGGGCATCGGCGCCGGGCTCTTCCCCTGGGACCACCACAGCGTGGGGCAGGAGCCGTGGTCGCCCAAGGAGCGGGCCGAGCGGTTCGCGGACTACGTGGCGATCGTCGACGGCGTGCTGCGCGGCGGGGTGTTCAGCCACGACGGCGACCGGCTGTGGGTCAAGGACGTGGTGACGGTGCCCGGGTCGCTGCAGTCGCCGCGGCTGCCGCTGATCGTCGGAGGCCAGTCCCCGACGCTGATCCGGGTGGCGGCCGCGTGCGCCGACGCCTGGAACACCCACGGCCCGCCGGGCGCGAGCGCGCCGGAGGTGCTCGGCATCACCGCCGAGCAGAACCGCCGGCTGGACCGGCTGGCCACCGAGGCCGGCCGCGACCCCGCGGACATCCGGCGCGGGTACACGATCTTCGGGCCCTGGGACCCGAGACGAGGACGGCACGGCTACGAGGAGATCTTCGAGCGCTTCACCGGGGCCGGTGTCTCGGAGTTCGTCCTCGACTGGCCGGGGGAGGCCCATCGGGAGGAATTCGAACGAGTCGCCCGTGAGGTGATTCCGCCGCTGCGTGACAGCTGACGGCGACCGCACACCACGGGGGATCTCACGACGCGATCCTGTCCCACGTGTCGGCCGGGGCGACCCGGCCGGTCCACAGCCCGCGTCGCCGAGACGTGGGACCCGCGCAACGTCTTCCGGCACGGCCGGCATGGCCGGTCCGTCGGGCTGCCCACGGCCCGAACGGTGGTCGGCGGGGCGGATCGGCGGACCTGTCCGCGGTGCCTCACCGCCGTGTTCCGTTGCCGCAGTGTGTGCTGTTGCCGCAGTGTCCCCGCGAAGGAGCCCTTCCGATGACCTCCCTGCTCGCGATATCCGCCAGCCCCTCGGCCGGCTCGCGCACCGCCGCGCTGACGGCCCACCTGGTCCAGCTGCTGGCCGAGGCCGGCTTCCGGACCGGGCACGTCCGTGTCCGCGACCTGCCGGCGGCGGAGCTGCTCGCAGGGCGGGCCGAGAGCACCGTGCTGCGCGAGGCCCTGGACGCGGTGGCCGCGGCGGACGGGCTCGTGGTGGCGTCACCGGTCTACAACGCCGCCTACAGCGGTCTGCTGAAGACCTTCCTCGATGTGCTGCCCCGCTCCGGACTGGCGGGCAAGACGGTGCTGCCGGTGATGACCGGCGGGAGCCTCGCCCACGCCCTCGCCCCCGACTACGCGCTGCGGCCGGTACTGACGGCGCTCGGCGCGCGGTACGTCGTCCGCGGCGCGTTCGTCCTCGACGGGGCGATCGAGCCGCGTGACGGTGGCCCGCCGCGGCTGGCGCCGGATGCGTTGCCCAGACTGGAGCAGGCGGTGGCGGACTTCCTCGCCGCGCTGCCGCCCGAAGCCCCCGGTGAGCTGCCCACGGCCGGGCGGTCGGGGCCCGGCGCCCTCGCGCGGAGGTGACGCGGGCGGCCCCCGAGGTTCCGGGGGCCGCCCGCGGCGACGGGCCGGGGCTGCTCAGGACCCGCGGCGCTCCGCTTCGTCGGCGCTGGGCGGCAGGGCGATCCCGTGCTGGGCGGCGAGCCGGAGGAGTCCGGCGATCCGGCCCTCGTACGCCTGGACGCCGTCGGCGTCCTCCGCGGTCCGGGCCGCCGCGAGTTCCTTGCGGGCCTGGGCGAGCTGCTCACGCAGCTCCTGGTCGAACATCGCTGTCATTGCCGGCCTCCACCGGTCGGTGCCGCTCCAGGGCATGCTCGGGGCAGTTCAGAGTCTACGAAGATGAAGAACTCTTCAAGTCTCGCCCCTGTGGCGCCCGGGTGGCGTTGCCCGCTGCCCGCTGCCCGCCGGTCCCGAGGCGCTGTTGGTGTGCCGTCGGGGCGTGCGGCGGGCGTGCGTGCGCCCTTGTTGTGCTAGCACTTCAGCGCTAGCTTGAATTTCATGGGTAAGAAACAGCTGAACGTCCGGGTGGACGCCACCACCGCGGAGATGGCCCGGGAGCGGGCGGAGCAGCAGGGGATCAGCATGAACCAGTACATCGAGCGCCTGGTCCAGCAGGACATGGGCGAGGCCGGGCGGGCGTTCGTCGACGCCGCCGCGCAGTTCATGAAGGAGTACGAGACGGCCTTCCTCGCCGAGTTCGGCGAGCGCGGCGACCTCCAGGACGTGCGGCGTTGAACCTGGAGGTCGACCTCTCGTGGCTGCTCATGACAGCCGAGCAGTACACGCCCGGTGATCCGCAGGTCACCGACTACGGGTCGCTGCTCGCGGCGGTGGCCCGCCATCAGGCCGAGATCTTCGACATCGCCGTCTACCCCGAACCACAGGACCGCGCCGCCGCCCTGATGCACCAGCTCATCCGGGTGCCGGCCCTGGAGAAGACCAACGAACTGTTCGCCACCGCGGTCGCCTACGCCTACCTGGTGGCCAGCGGCTGCACGGTCGCGACCACCGCCCGCGAGGTGCGCAGCCTCGCCCGGGCCATCCGCGAGGGGCGGCTCGGCGTGTCCGGGGTCGCCGAGCGGCTGGCCGCCTGGGTGGTGGACGAGGCCGAGGGCGAGGACGTCAGCGGTGAGGACGGCGAGGAGTAGGGCCGGGGCCCGTCGGGCGGGTGTCGGACCTCGGGTGGTGGGCCTGCCGGCGCCGGCAGGCCCACCACCCGGCGCCGGGGGAGCGGCCGGTCAGGCCCCGGCCGGCTCCGTCGCGGCCGGCTCGGTCGTGGCGGACTCGGTCGCGGCGGGCCCGGTCGTGACCGGCTCGGCGATCAGGGCGGTCGCGAACGGGCGGAAGCCCGCCCGGCGGTAGATCCGGGCGACGTCCTCGTCGGCGGCGGAGAGGAAGACCGTCCGCACGCCGTTCGCCCGCGCGTGGGAGACCAGCGCCGCCGTCACCGCCAGGCCGAGGCCGCGCCGGCGTGCCGACGGCAGGGTGCCGACACCGGCCACCTCGGTGACTGTGCCGACCGGGTTGTGCTGGCCGGCGCAGAGCGCCGTACCGTCCTGGACGGCCGCGGCGAGCACGGTGCGGCCGGCGGCGATCCGCCCGGCGATCCGCGCGACCGCTCCGTCTGCCGCCAACTGCTCGGCGGTCACGGCCAGTTCGTCGGGTCCGGCCAGGCCGAGGCCGGTGCCCGGCTCGCCGAACGCCAGGTGCGGGACGGCCGTCGCGCTCGCGAGGTCCGGATCTCCGGGCGCCAGGACGCGCACCGACACCTCCGCGGGCAGTGCGGGCCCCGGCGGGGCGGGCTCCTCGTCCGGGCCCAGCACCAGCAGCGGGTGCTCGTGCACCGCCAGTCCGGCCTCCTCCACGGCGGAGCGCAGCAGCGGATCGTGCTCGGCCACCCACTCGAAGGCCTGCGGTGCGCCCAGCTCGCGCTGGCGGGCCAGCACGCGCAGGACGTCCTCGGCGGTGACGGCCGGGCCGGTGTGGCCGAGCGTCGGGCGGGCGTAGTACGGCCAGCCCTCACCCTCGCGGACGAACAGGCTCAGCGGGCCGAAGTCCTCGACGCGGGCGGCGCTGCGCGGGACCGCGTCGTAGTAGCGCTCGATCTCGTCGAGGAGGGCGCGGCTGGCGGAATCAAGATCGACAGAAGTCACGCCGTGCATCCAAGCAGGCCTGTCGCGTTCCTGCCAGCGCTTTGCGGTCGGTCGGTGTACGGACGGTCCCGTGTGCCGGGGGGCCCGGGCATTTCGGACCGATTGTTGCCGAATGCTTACAGGCCGGGCGATCTTGCGTGCGGGCCCCGTGGCATCCTGGGGCTTTTACAGCTCCGCCGGAAGCCACGGCGGATGCCGGCACGGGGAGAGGCGAGGGGGACGACAGGCTCATGAGGCTCTGCTTTCTGGTCGAGGAGCACTACCGGCACGACGGCATGCCGCTCGACGTGGTGCGTCAACTCATCGCCTGGGGACACCGGGTGGACGTGCTGCGCCCCGGGAACTCGCTGATGGCGATCTCCGAGGCGGTGCGGGCCGGCAGCCATGACGCCTGGGTGCTCAAGACCGTCTCCGGCGGCCCCGGCCTGACCCTCCTGGAAGCGGCCGCCGCCGTCGGCCTCACCACCGTCAACGACGTCCGCTCCATCCGCGGCGTCCGGGACAAGGCGCTCGCCGCGGTGATCGCCCGCACCCGGGGCCTGCCCGTCCCGGTGACCTACGCCGCCGCCCGCTGGGAGCGGCTCGCCGAGATCCCGGCCTCCGAATACCCCCTGGTGGTCAAGCCCGCCGACGGCAGCTCCGGGCGGGCCGTGCGGCTCGTCCCCACCCCCGACCACCTCGTCGAACTGGGCCCCGAACTGGCCGGCGAGGGCTTGCTGATCGCCCAGCCGTACGTACCCAACTCCGGCACCGACCTCAAGGTGTACTGCGTCGACGGCGAGCTCTACGCGACCGAGCGCTGCTCCCCGCTCCACCCCGGCCAGGGCGTGCGCGAGCGGCAGGTGCCGCTCGGTGGCGACGTCGCGCGGATCGCCGCGCAGGTCGGCGAGGTGTTCGGCCTCGACCTCTACGGCGTCGACGTCCTGCTCGGTCCGGACGGACCGGTCGTCGTCGACATCAACGACTTCCCCAGCTTCCGCCAGGTGCCGGACGCGGTCGCCCGGGTCTCCCGCGCCGTGCTGCGGCTGGCCCGCACCGGTACGGCGGTCTCCGCTCCGGCGCCCGCGCTGGCCCAGGAGCCGACCGCGCCGGCGACGGAGGCGCAGGGTGCGGCCGTGGGCGCGGCCGTGGGCGCGGCCGTGGGCGTGGGCGGCGCGGGGCTGATCGACGGTCTGGGCCGCGCCGACCTCGTCAACGGCGCCGTGGGCGGCGCGATATGAGGATCTGCCTGATCGCCTCCGACCCGGGTCACCCGGTGCTCGCCGCCACCGCCGCCCTGCTGGCCCCCCAGCACCGGGTCGAGAGCCTCGACCCCGACCGCGGTGACACGCCGCCCGCCGAACTCCTCGGCTCCGGCCCGCTCGCCGACGTCTACCTGCTCAAGGCCCACACCCCGCGGGCCCTCGCGCTCGCCCGGCACCTGGAGGAGCGCGGCGCCCCCGTCGTCAACTCCGCCGCCGCGACCGCGTTCTGCCAGGACCGAACGGGCATGGCCGACCTCGCCCACCGGTCCGGCCTGCCGTTCGCCGACACCCGCACCGCCGCCGGCATCGCCGAACTGCCCGACCCCGACTACCCACTGGTGATCAAGAGCCGGCACAGTCGCCGGGGCGACCTCGTCGCCCGCGTCGACGACGCCACGCGGTTGCGCGCCCTCGCCGACCAGTGGCCCGACGAACCCGTGGTGGCCCAGCCCTACCTGGGGGGCACCGGCTGGGACCAGAAGATCTGGGTCGTCGACGGCCAGGTGTTCTGCGCCCGCCGACGCTCCGAACTCGCCGAACCCGCCGCCGAACCCGCCGGCGGCGGGGCGTTCGGCCCCCGGGAGCTGCCCGCCGACCGCGCCGAGCTGGCCCGCCGGGTCGGTGAGGTCTTCGGCCTCGACGTCTACGGCGTCGACCTGCTCGACGGTCCCGCCGAACCGGTGATCGTCGACATCAACGCCTTCCCCGGCATCCGCGGCCAGGCCGGTGCCCCCGAAGCACTCGCCGCGCTCGCCCTGCGCGTGGCTCGGCAGGGCGGCGGTCACCGCCTCCCGGCACAGCGGGAGGCGGAACGCGACACCGCCGGTCGTTAGGCTTGTCCTTTCCGGCCGGACCGCACGACCGGACGGCGAGAGAAGACGGACGTTGCTGCAGGACATCCAGCCCTACCTGGCCTGCCCGCACTGCGCGCAGGCCCTCACCCCCGACGGGCGCGCCCTGCGCTGCCCCACCGGGCACAGCTTCGACATCGCCAAACAGGGCTACGTCAGCCTGCTCGCCGGCGACGCGCACACCGGCACCGGTGACACCGCCGACATGGTCGCCGCCCGCAGCGACTTCCTCGCCGCCGGCCACTACCGCCCGATCGCCGACGCGCTCGCCGAAGCCGCCGCGGCCGTCGCCCCCGAAGGCCTGGTCGCCGACCTCGGCGCCGGCACCGGCCACTATCTCGCCCACGTCCTGGACGCCCTGCCCGACCGGCCCGGCGCCGCCCTCGACATCTCCAAGTACGCGCTGCGCCGCGCCGCCAGGGCCCACCCCCGGATCGGCGCCGTCGTGTGCGACGCCTGGCGCCCGCTGCCCCTGCTGGACGCCGCCGCCGGCCTCGTCCTCAATGTCTTCGCGCCGCGCAACGGCCCCGAGATCCGCCGGGTGCTGCGACCCGGTGCCACCCTGTTGCTGGTCTCGCCGACCCCGCGCCACCTGCGTGAACTCGTCGGCGCGCTCGGTCTGCTGTCGGTCGACGAGGAGAAGCAGCGCCGGATCGACGAGAAGCTCGGGCCCCACCTGACCCCGGCCGGGCGACAGGAGGTGGAGTTCGGGCTGCGGCTGTCCGCCGCCGACGTCCGCACGGTCGTCGGCATGGGCCCGAGCGCCTGGCACACCGACCGGGAGCGGCTGGCCGCCCGGCTCGCCGACCTGCCGGACCCGGTCGAGGTCACCGCCTCCGTGACGATCGCCGCCTACCGGCGCTGAGCGGGGCGTCCCGGGCCGAGGTGGTGGGGCCGGGCCGGCCCCGGCAACGCCGACTCCGGGGGCGGCGGTCGGTGGCGCCTCGTGCGGCGGCCTCTCCCGCCGGTTCGTGCGCCGGTTCGTGTGGCGGTTCGTGTGGTGCTCCGCGCGGCGCCTCATTGGGATGAATCTGGCGGGCAGGCACGTTTCTGCCGCCCGAGCGGCGGCTAACGTCCGACGGGTGAACCGCGACGCCACCCGGCCCGCCGTGCCGGCCCACCCCCATCAGCGGACCCCGGACCCCGGCCCGCCACCCGTGCAGCGCCCCTCCGTCGAGGAGGTCCGGCTCACCTCGTTCAAGTCCTACCGGCGCGCGGTCCTGCCGCTCGCGCCCCTGACCGTGCTCCACGGGCCCGCCGGCGTCGGCAAGTCCAACGCCCTCGACGCCCTCGCGGTCCTGTCCCGGCTCGCCCTAGGCGAGGAGATCACCGACTCCCTCGACGGTCTGCCCGGCCTCGGCGGTCCGCTGGCCACACCCGTCCGCGGCGGCCTGGCCGGCTGTGTCCCGCACGGCCGTGACGCCCTCATCCTCGGCTGCACCGTCCGCTCCGACGAGGGGCCGATCCGGCTGGAGCTCGTCATCCGCACCGACGGCCCGGTCCGGATCGCTCGCGAGCAGCTCACCCTCGACGGCCGGACCCTCGTCGAGACCGGCGAGCAGGACCTCCGCCGGCACCGTGTCAACGTCGGCTGGCACAACGACACCCGGCAGGGCGACATCCGCGCCCCCTTCCCCAACACCACCCTGATCACCGCCCAGATCCCCCTGCGGGTCGCCGGATCCTCACCCGGCGAACGCACCGTGCTGGCCGCCACCGAACAGGTGCTCACCGCCCTGCGCGAGGTCTTCCCCGTCCACCCCGTGCCCGGGCTGATGCGCGACTGGGCCCGCCCCGACCCGCAGGCCCGCCTGCTCAGCACCGCCGCCAACATCTCCGCCGTGATCGCCCGGCTCAGCAACGAGTGCGGCCGCCGCTACGGCCAGCTGCTCCGTGTCGTCCAGTCCGCCGCCCCGCACCCCCTGCTCGGACTCGACCTCGCCCACCGCGGCGCCGGCGCCGACGAACAGGTCCTCGCCGTCTTCGACGAAGGCGTCCTCGGCCGGACCGGCGCGGACCAGGCCTCCGACGGCATGCTGCGCCACCTCGCGTTCGCCGCCGTCCTG
Organism: Kitasatospora sp. NPDC050463; assembly: GCF_040655255.1. Taxonomy (NCBI): domain Bacteria; kingdom Bacillati; phylum Actinomycetota; class Actinomycetes; order Kitasatosporales; family Streptomycetaceae; genus Kitasatospora; species Kitasatospora sp. NPDC050463. The sequence goes on along the minus strand of NZ_JBFAJO010000066.1, from coordinate 18,305 downwards.
CTCACCGGCGCCGGAGTGCTCGACCTCGACGTGGCCGCCGAAGTGCCCTGGGCGCACCGGCAGCTCACCGTGCTGGCCGAGGACCTCGGCGCCGGGCTGGGCACCGAACAGGCGGCCTCGCTGCTGCGGCTGGCCCGGGAGATGGCCGGGCGCAACCAACTGCGGGTACTGGCCGCCCTCCAGGAGCCGGCCGCGGCGCGGGAGGCGCTCGGCGGGCCCGGCGAGCTGCCGCCGGGGGTCGCCCTCGTCGAGTGCCGGCGCGACCCGGACTCCGGGCACACCGTGCTGCGCACGGAGACCGTGCGGGTACCGGCCCAGGCCGCGCGCGGCGAGGGGGCGGTGACAGGGACGGGTCCGGGTGCGGGTTCGAGGGTCTCGGGCGCCTCGGGGGTCGCGGGGGTCGCGGGTTCTCCGCGACGGGCGGGCGCGGCCCTGGATGCGGTAGACCTGGGCGGGTGAGCGAACGAGAGACGGAACCTGCGGACCCGACCCTGGAGAGCCTGCGGCAGCGGCTGACGGAGTTCGCCGCGGCGCGCCGCTGGGAGCCCTTCCACACGCCCAAGAACCTGGCCGCGGCGCTGACCGTGGAGGCCGGGGAGCTACTGGAGATCTTCCAGTGGCTCACCCCCGAGCAGGCCGCCTCGGTGATGTCCGAACCGGACAGCGCGCACCGGGTACGGGACGAGGTCGCCGACGTCCTCGCGTACCTGCTGCAGTTCTGCACGGCGGTGGGCGTGGACCCGCTGACCGCCCTGGCCGCCAAGATCGAGCGCAACGAGCTGCGCTTCCCGGCGCCCGGGGGCGGGGCGAGGCCGGGGGCGGGATCCGGGGGCTGAGCCCGAACCTCGGCCGCGGCCGGGGCCTCGATCGGCGCCGGGGCCTTGACCGCGACCGGCGCCTCGATCGCGACCGGGGCCTTGACCGGGCCGGGGCCGTTGGGCCGCGCGCGCCCCGGCGCCCGGGTTGGCGTCAACCGGGGGAGGGGCGACCAACCCCTGCGAGGGACAAGAGTTGTCCACACCCCCGGGGTTGTCCACAGCTTCCGAAGTGGTGGCTGCGCCGATCCCTTCGTCAGCGCACGCTTTCGCCGTGACCAGGTGCCCACCCGTCGAACGACCGGGTGGGCGCGGTGAGAACGCGTGGAAGGGGTGGCCGCCGATGGAGGCGCTGCGACTGATCAAGACGGCCCGGCACGCCTTGGCCGAGGCCAGGAACGTGCCCGACGTGCTGCTGGAGGCGCGGCAGGCCGCGCTGCTCACCGAGGCGGTGGGTGCCCGGCTGGCGGAGCTGGACGAGGGCGGGCCGGACGACCCCGAGCTGGCCGGCCTCGGCCAGCAGCTGGCCGAGGCCGGTGCCCACGCGGCAGGGTGTCTCGACCAGTCCTGGGGCGATTCGTCCGCGCTGCTGGGGTTGGGCATCGGTGGGCGCGCCGGGCGGCTGACCGAGCTCGGGGCCGTCGGCCCCGCCCTTGAGGAGCTCCTCGGTCTGCTCCAGGACGTCGGCGAGACGCTCGTGGTGCTGGCCTGCGGAGCCGAGACCGAGAGCCTCTACTGGACGTGCATCGACGGGGTCGACGCCGGCGCCGAGTGCAAGGACGTGGTGGGACGGCTGCGGGAGGCCGTCCGACGGGCCGAGGGCGGTGAGGAGGCGGCGGGTGGTGCGGTCGATCCACCGCCGCTCCCGGCGCCGGCAGCCGAACCGGGATCGCCCTTACTGGTGGTCCGGCTCGGCCCGCCGGGGGACGGCGGGCCGGGGCGGGAGGCCCTGCGACCGGGCTACCGGCTGCCGGGCCCGGCCGGTGCGCCGGAGGTGTCCGTGCCAGTGGGGTAGGCGGCCGGGGCGGTGCTCCGTCCACCTGACGACTGCAGGTCGGCGAGGTCCGCGGTCACCGAGGCGAGCAGTTCCTGTATCCGTTCCAACAGACTCTTCGGGGTGGCGGCGCCGGCCTGCCCTCCGGCGGCCGACCGTGCGGGGTTGCCGGGGGACTGCGGCGCGGCAGGTGCCTCGGACCAGGGCTCGGACATGAGGGGACCTCTTCGGATCGGTGGTGCGGCATCAGGCGGTCGGCGGCAGGCCGACCGGCGAAGCGGGGTTGCGCGGCGCCTCGCCGACGGGTCCGACGCCCCGCCGCAGCAACCAACGACCCCGCTGCGGACGGGTCACCGGCCACCACCCGATGCGGTCCAACTCCCGTCGGCGGTAAGCCTCCAGGGTGAGCCGGGGTTGCCGTCGGGGAGCCGCCTCGGCTAGGCGGCGGCCGTGCGGGTCGACGGGTGGGGCTGGACGGGTGGGGCTGGAGGGCACGCGTCGACCGGTGGCAGGGCTGCCGGCGCCGGTTCGGCGCGGCGTTGGTAGGGCACGGCTGCCGGTTCGGCGCGGCGCTGGGCAGCCGGGGAGGGGGCATCGGGGAGGTGGGGAGTGGGAGGGGTGGGGGTGGGCCCCGAAGCCGGGCAGAAGCGAATCCGGGCAATCGCCCCGAACAGCCGAAAGCCCCGGCACCGCCGAAGCGGCGCCGGGGCCCGAGACCTCGAAGGAGGCGATCAGTTGTGCGCGTGGAGCTCGGCGTTCAGACCGCCCCAGGAGCCGGAGCGGGCGATGACCTCGACCGCGCCGGTCTGCGAGTTGCGGCGGAAGAGCAGGTTGTCCTGGCCGGACAGCTCCACCGCCTTCGCGACCTTGCCGTCCGGGGTGGTCACCCGGGTACCGGCGGTGACGTAGAGGCCGGCCTCGACCACGCAGTCGTTGCCCAGCGAGATGCCGATGCCGGCGTTGGCGCCGAGCAGGCAGCGCTCGCCGACCGCGACGACCTGCTTGCCGCCGCCCGACAGGGTGCCCATGATCGAGGCGCCGCCGCCGATGTCACTGTGGTCGCCGACCACGACGCCCGCACTGATCCGGCCCTCCACCATGGAGGTGCCCAGGGTGCCGGCGTTGAAGTTGACGAAGCCCTCGTGCATCACGGTGGTGCCGGCGGCCAGGTGCGCGCCGAGCCGGACGCGGTCCGCGTGCGCGATGCGCACGCCGGAGGGGGCGACGTAGTCGGTCATCCGGGGGAACTTGTCGATCCCGTACACGGCGAGCTGGCCGCCCTGGACGCGGACCGCCAGGCGGGCCTGCTCGACCTTGTCCACCTGCACCGGGCCGATGCTGGTCCACGCCACGTTGGCCAGGAGGCCGAACAGGCCGTCCAGGTTCTGGCCGTGCGGCTTCACCAGACGGTGGCTCAGCAGGTGAAGGCGCAGGTAGGCGTCGTGCGCGTCGATCGGCTTCTCGTCGAGCGAGGCGATCGTGGTACGCACGGCGACCACCTCGACGCCGCGGCGCGCATCGGCGCGCAGCGTCTCGGCGGCGCCGGCGCCCAGCTCGGTCTCGGCCTGCTCGGCGGTCAGGCGGACGGTGCCGGCGGGGCCGGGCTCGGCGGCCAGCGCGGGGGCGGGGTACCAGGTGTCGAGGATGGTGCCGTCGGCGGCGATGGTGGCCAGACCGGCAGCGACGGCGCCGCTTGCGAGGGAGGTGGATTCTGCAGTCACATCGTGCACGTTAACGAATACGGGCCGCCGGTGCCGAACACGCTCACCGTGCGGACGGGGTGGTGGGCCCTCCCGGGCCGCGGCGGTGCGGGCGCTGGGGGCGGTGGAGACGGGTTCCGGGGCAGGCCACCGGGCGGGTCCACCAGGGGGCCGTGCCGCCCCCGGCCGCGCAAAACCCCGTGCTCGGCGGGCGGGTACTGGGCAATACTCGGGCTGGTGTTCATGTCGATCTCCACCACCGGTACTCCCGAGAGCCCGGCCACCGACCTCGGTTTCCTGCTGCACAAACACCCTGGCAAGGTCCAGCGGTTCGGGACGTCGCACGGCGAGGCCCACGTCTTCTACCCGGAGGCGGGCGACGAGCTCTGCACGGCCGTCCTGCTGCTCGACATCGACCCGATCGCGCTGGTCCGCAGGGGCCGGGGCAAGGGCCGGGGCGGCTCGCCGGACTTCGCGCTCGCGCAGTACGTCAACGACCGTCCCTACGCGGCGTCCTCGCTGCTCGCGGTGGCCCTGCGGACGGTGTTCCGTACGGCGATGAAGGGTGTCTGCGAGACCCGCCCCGGGCTGGCCGACCGGCCCCGGCCGCTGCGGATCGCGCTGCCCGCCGTGCCCGCCAACGGAGCGGGCGAGGGCGGCGGGCCGGCCATGGTGGCCCGGCTGTTCGAGCCGCTGGGCTGGCAGGTCGAGGCGGTGGCGATCCCGCTGGACGAGTCGTTCCCCGAGTGGGGCGAGTCCCGCTACGTGCGGATCGAGCTGGCCTCCGCGACCGTCCGCCTCGCCGACGCGCTCCAGCAGCTCTACGTCCTCTTGCCGGTGCTCGACGGTGCCAAGCACTACTGGGTCGCCCCGGACGAGGTCGACAAGCTGCTCGCCGCCGGCGAGGGCTGGCTGGCCGATCACCCGGAGCAGGCCCTGATCGCCCGTCGGTACCTCGCGCGACGCTGGTCGCTCACCCGGACCGCGATCGAGCGCCTGGAGCTGGCCCGGCTCGCCGAGGCCGACGACCGCGAGGTCGAGGAGGTCGACAACGCGGTCGACGACACCGACCGCTCCGAGCCCGGAGCGGCGGACGCGCCCGGAGCCGAGCCGGCCGGCGAGGGACCGGCTGGCGAGGGACCGGCTCAGGAGGGCGCTCCGTCGAAGCAGCCCTCGCTCGCCGAGCAGCGCCGGGCGGCGATCCTGGCCGCCCTGCGCGAGGTCGGGGCGGCCTGGGTGGCCGATCTCGGCTGCGGGCAGGGCGAGCTGATCGGCGCGCTGCTCAAGGACACCCGGATCACCGAGGTGCTCGGCGTGGACGTGTCCGCCCGGGCACTGTCGGCGGCCGCCCGCAAGCTGCGGCTGGAGCGGATGCCGGAGCGTCAGGCGGGCCGGGTCACATTGGTCCAGGGCGCGCTGACGTACACCGACGCGCGGCTGAAGGGCTTCGACGCGGCGGTGCTCTGCGAGGTGATCGAGCATCTGGACCTGCCCCGGCTGCCGGCCCTGGAGTACTCGGTGCTCGGGGCGGCCCGGCCGGCGGCGGTCGTCGTCACCACGCCGAACGCCGAGTACAACGTCCGTTGGGAGAGCCTGCCGGCCGGCCACGTCCGGCATGCCGACCACCGCTTCGAGTGGGATCGTGAGCAGTTCCGCGCCTGGGCCGAGCGGGTGGCGCGGACGTACGGCTACACCGTCGTGATCCGTCCGGTCGGACCGGAGGACCCTGAAGTGGGGCCGCCGACCCAGCTCGCACTGTTCCGCATCGGCACCACGGCCGAGTCGACGGCCACCGACCCCGTACCTGTACGCACGACGCCCGAAGGGGGCGAGCCCCGATGACGACCGACGACGACGCGCAGTCCCCGAGCCCCACCGGGGCCGCACCCGCCGAGCCGGCCGTCACCGAGCCGGCCGTCACCGAGCCGGCCGTCACCGAGCCGGCCGTCACCGAGCCGGCCGTCACCGAGCCGGCCACCACCGCCGCCCCCGTGAAGGCGCGCCGCCTTCCGGTGACCGACGTCTCCCTCGTCGTCCTGATCGGCACCAGCGGCGCGGGCAAGTCCAGCTTCGCCCGCAAGCACTTCCTGCCCACCCAGGTGATCTCCTCCGACTTCTGCCGCGGCCTGGTGGCCGACGACGAGAACGACCAGTCCGCCTCCGCCGAGGCCTTCGACGTGCTGCACTACATCGTCGGCAAGCGCCTCGCCGCCGGCCGGCTGACCGTCGTGGACGCGACCAACGTCCAGTCGGAGGCCCGCAAGCAGTTGGTCCGGATCGCCCGCGACCACGACGTCCTGCCGATCGCTATCGTGCTGGACGTCCCGCCGGGCGTCTGCGCCGAGCGCAACCGGTCCCGGCCCGATCGCCAGCTGCCCGCGCACGTGGTCCCGCGCCAGCACCGCGAGCTGCGCCGTTCCGTGCGGGGTCTGGAGCGCGAGGGCTTCCGCAAGGTGCACGTCCTGCGCGGCGAGGCCGAGGTCGAGGCCGCCGAGATCGTGCCGGAGAAGCGCTTCAACGACCTGCGCCACCTGACCGGCCCGTTCGACATCGTCGGGGACATCCACGGCTGCCGCTCCGAGCTGGAGACCTTGCTCACCCGCCTCGGCTACGCCCTCGCGCGGGACGACGCCGGCCGTCCGGTGGACGCCGTCCACCCCGAGGGCCGCACCGCCGTCTTCGTCGGCGACCTGGTCGACCGCGGCCCGGACACGCCGGGTGTGCTGCGCCTGGTGATGGGTATGGTCGCGGCCGGCCACGCGGTCTGCGTGCCGGGCAACCACGAGAACAAGCTCGGCCGCGCGATGGACGGCAAGAAGGTCACCGTCTCGCACGGCCTCCAGGAGTCGCTGGACCAGCTGGCGGGGGAGTCGGAGGAGTTCCGCGCCGAGGTCCGGGCGTTCATGCGCGGCCTGGTCAGCCACTACCTGCTGGACGGCGGCGCCCTGGTGGTCTGCCACGCCGGCCTGCCGGAGAAGTACCACGGCCGGGCCTCCGGCCGGGTCCGCTCGCACGCGCTGTACGGGGACACCACCGGTGAGACCGACGAGTACGGCCTGCCGGTGCGCTACCCGTGGGCGGAGGAGTACCGGGGCAAGGCCCTGGTGGTCTACGGCCACACGCCGGTGCCGGTGGCGAGCTTCCTCAACAACACCATCTGCCTGGACACCGGTTGCGTCTTCGGCGGCAGCCTGACCGCGCTGCGCTACCCGGAGCGCGAGCTGGTGAGCGTCGGGGCGGAGCAGGAGTGGTACGCGCCGGTCCGGCCGATGAGCACGGACGCGCCGGGCTCGCGCGAGGGCCGTCCGTTGGACCTCGCGGACGTGGCGGGCCGTCGGGTGGTCGAGACCGCGCTGCACGGCCGGATCGCCGTCCGGGAGGAGAACGCGGCGGCCGCGCTGGAGGTGATGAGCCGGTTCGCGATCGACCCCCGGCTGCTCGCCTACCTGCCGCCGACCATGGCACCGAGCGCGACCTCGCGCCGCCCCGGCTACCTCGAACATCCGGAGGAGGCCTTCTTCGCCTACCGCGAGGACGGCGTTCGGCAGGTGATCTGCGAGGAGAAGCACATGGGCTCCCGCGCGGTGGTGCTGGTGGCCCGGGACGACACGGCGTTGGAGAAGCGGTTCGGGCTGGCCGGGCCGGGGGCGATCTGGACCCGCACCGGCCGGGCGTTCCTCGGCGACGACTGCCTGACCGCCGCCGTTCTGGGGCGGCTGCGGGCCGCGGCGGAGCGCTCCGGGCTCTTCGACGAGTTGCGGACCGGCTGGCTGCTGCTGGACGCCGAGCTGATGCCGTGGTCCCTCAAGGCCACCGAACTGCTGCGCCGCCAGTACGCGGCGGTCGGTGCGGCGGCTCGCGCGGCGCTGCCGCAGGTGCTCACCGCACTGGAGCAGGCGGCCGGACGCGGGCTCGACCTGTCGGCGTTGACGGCCCGCCAGCGGCAGCGCGCCGCCGACGCTCAGGCGTTCACCGAGGCGTACCGGCGGTACTGCTGGCCGACCGAGGGTCTGTCGGGCATCCGGCTGGCGCCGTTCCAGGTGTTGGCAGCCGAGGGGGCGAACCTCGCGGTGCGCCCGCACGACGAGCACCTCGCCTGGATCGACGGCCTGGTCGACGCCGACCACGCGGCCGAGCCGCAGGCCCCGGTCCTGCACCGGACGGGCCGGCTGCTGGTGGACACCGGTGACGAGACGTCCGTCGCCGCGGCCGTCGCCTGGTGGGAGGAGCTCACCGGGGCGGGCGGCGAGGGCATGGTGGTCAAGCCGCTGGCGTCGTTGGCCCGGGGCAAGGCCGGCGAGGGCCGCCCGGGCGGGCTGATCCAGCCCGGGGTCAAGGTCCGCGGCCGCGAGTACCTGCGGATCATCTACGGGCCGGACTACACCGAGTACCTGGACCAGCTGCGGCAGCGCTTCCTCGGGCACAAGCGCTCGCTGGCGCTGCGCGAGTACGCGCTCGGCCTGGAGGCGCTGGACCGGCTGGCGGCGGGTGAGCCGCTCTGGCGGGTGCACGAGCCGGTCTTCGCCGTCCTCGCGCTCGAGTCCGAGCCGGTCGACCCCCGGCTCTAGGCCGGCCCCTTTCCTGGGCCGGCGGTCCCCCAGGGCCGCCCGCCGTTCAGGGCAGGGCAGGTCACGTCACGAGGACGCCGGGAGGGCCCCGCGGTCACCCCGCGGGGCCCTCACCGGCCCCGGCCCGGTACCGTCGCCCGTCCCGGCACGTCCCGAGGCAGTGAGGCCCTCAGGCCCAGAGACCCTCAGGCCCCGAGCCCGGGGCGTGCGGCCCCAGCCGCGCCGAGGTGTCGCGAGGTCGTTGCATAGTAATTCCGAGCATCGTATAGAATTGCCACTTCGCCGTTTGTCCCCGTCACCCCAGGAGCCCGGCATGGCGTTCAACCTCCGGAACAGGCACTTCCTCAAGGAGCTCGACTTCACTCCCCAGGAGTTCCGCTTCCTGGTGGACCTCGCCGCCCGACTCAAGGCGGCGAAGTACGCGGGCACCGAGCAGCCCCGGCTGCGTGGCAAGAACATCGCGCTGATCTTCGAGAAGACCTCCACCCGGACGCGCTGCGCCTTCGAGGTCGCCGCCCACGACCAGGGCGCCACCACCACGTACCTGGACCCGTCCGGTTCGCAGATCGGCCACAAGGAGTCGATCAAGGACACGGCGCGGGTGCTCGGCCGGATGTTCGACGGCATCGAGTACCGGGGGCACGGTCAGGAGGTCGTCGAGGAGCTGGCCGCCCATGCCGGCGTCCCGGTCTGGAACGGCCTGACCGACGAGTGGCACCCCACCCAGTTGCTCGCCGATGTGCTGACCATCCAGGAGCACACCGCCAAGCCGCTGAACGAGGTGGCTCTCGCCTACCTCGGCGACGCCCGCTCCAACATGGGCAACTCGGTGCTGGTCACCGGCGCCCTGCTCGGCATGGACATCCGGATCGTCGCGCCCCGGGCGCTCTGGCCCGCCGAGGACGTCCGGAAGGCGGCCGACGTGCTCGCCGAATCGACCGGCGCCCGGATCACCCTCACCGAGGACGTCGACGCGGGCGTGGCCGGCGCCGACTTCCTCTACACCGACGTCTGGGTCTCGATGGGCGAGCCCAAGGAGGTCTGGGTCGAGCGGATCGAGCTGCTCAAGCCGTACCAGGTGTCGATGGACACCGTCCGGGCCACCGGCAACCCGGCCGTGAAGTTCCTGCACTGCCTGCCCGCCTTCCACGATCTGGGCACGGTGGTCGGGCGGCAGCTGCACGAGACGACCGGAATGGCCGAGCTGGAGTGCACCGACGAGCTGTTCGAGTCGAAGCACTCCATCGTCTTCGACCAGGCGGAGAACCGCCTGCACACCATCAAGGCCGTACTGGTCGCGACCCTCGGGGCCTGAGGTCCGGGCCGGATCGGCCCGGCCGGGGCGTCAGCGTGTCAGCTTCACGCAGGCGGCCCGGTCGCCCGCGGCGTGCCGGCTCGCCGGGGTGCCCGCGTGCAGGACCACCGAGCGGGCCTCGCCCGGCCGGGGGTGCCAGGCCACCGAGGCGGCGGCCGAGCCGGCGCCCCGGCCGTCGGTGCGCAGCGTCAGCCGCAGCTCGTTGCGGTCGTTGGCGTAGGCGGGGTCGGTGGACGGCTGCACCGGGTCCGGGACGTGCTGGTAGTGCGGGCCGGAGGCGGCCGGATCGGATCCGCACGTGCCGGTGTGCAGGTGTGCCGGGAACTCGCGGTCCGGAGCGAGCCCGGCCACGGTCAGGGTCAGCAGCGTCCGCCCGGGTACCGAGCGGTCGACCACCACGCGGACGTGCGAGCCGTACGGCACGAGGTCCGTGGCGTGGCTGATCGCGGTCGGCGGGACGAAGGCCGAGGCCGGGTCGAAGTCGGCCTCGACCACCGTGACCAGCGGGGTCTCGGGGCTGCCCGGGCCGCCGGAGCCACCGTTCTCGCCGGAGCCCACCGTCTCGGAGCCCCCGGCGACGTCGTAATCCCCGGAGCTCGGCGACGCCGGCGCGGTCTGGGCGGGCTGGGCGGTCCGGGCGAAGGGGGCGGGGGCGGCCGCGGCAGCGGTGGGCGCCAGCAGGGCGAGCGGGAGCAGGGCGGCGGCGATCGGACTGGGCATCGGCGGGCCTTCCGGGGGCAGGCGGAGCGGGACGCCCTGCTCAACGGCGGCCCGGGATGAACGGACACCCCCGGGAAGCGCCCGGTCTTCCGTGGTCGGCCCCACCCGACCCCCCGCCGCCCGACCTCCCACCGCCCGGCCCCACCCGACCGCCCCGCCGCCCGACCTCCCACCGCCCCCGTCCACCACTGGACGCCTGACCTTGGGGGCCGCGTCACGGGGGGTTCGGAAGGGATGTGCCGGGCATGGGCAGCGTGGAGGTGGTGCCGACGTGGCGGACGCGCCGCCATGCACTATGGTTTATCTCGACATCGAGATAACTGCCCATTACTCTATATCTCGACATCAAGATACTTGCCGAGAGGCGCTCACCGGCGGTGCGGGCAAGGTCAGCCTAAGTAAGGCTGACCTTACCACCGTGGCGGCCGGATACCGCACGAAGCACCTAGAAGGAGTCAGTCGTGTCCGCGAACAGCTTCGACGCCCGCAGCTCGCTGCAGGTGGGCGACGAGTCGTACGAGATCTTCAAGCTCTCCGCCGTCGAGGGTTCCAAGCGGCTGCCCTACAGCCTCAAGGTGCTGCTGGAGAACCTGCTCCGCACGGAGGACGGCGCGAACATCACCGCCGACCACATCCGCGCGCTCGGCAACTGGGACGCCGACGCCCAGCCGAGCCAGGAGATCCAGTTCACTCCGGCCCGTGTGATCATGCAGGACTTCACCGGTGTGCCGTGCGTGGTCGACCTCGCCACCATGCGTGAGGCCGTCAAGGAGCTGGGCGGCGACCCGGCCAAGATCAACCCGCTGGCCCCGGCCGAGCTGGTCATCGACCACTCCGTCATCGCCGACAAGTTCGGCACGCCGGACGCCTTCGTCCAGAACGTCGAGATCGAGTACGGCCGCAACAAGGAGCGCTACCAGTTCCTGCGCTGGGGCCAGACCGCGTTCGACGAGTTCAAGGTCGTCCCGCCCGGCACCGGCATCGTCCACCAGGTGAACATCGAGCACCTGGCCCGCACCATCATGGTCCGGGGCGGCCAGGCCTACCCCGACACCTGCGTCGGCACCGACTCGCACACCACCATGGTCAACGGCCTGGGCGTGCTGGGCTGGGGCGTCGGCGGCATCGAGGCCGAGGCCGCGATGCTCGGCCAGCCGGTCTCCATGCTGATCCCGCGCGTGGTCGGCTTCAAGCTCAACGGCCAGCTGCCGGCCGGCACCACCGCCACCGACCTGGTGCTCACCATCACCGAGATGCTCCGCAAGCACGGTGTGGTCGGCAAGTTCGTCGAGTTCTACGGCGAGGGCGTCACCGCGATCCCGCTGGCCAACCGCGCCACGATCGGCAACATGTCGCCGGAGTTCGGCTCGACCTGTGCGATCTTCCCGATCGACGCCGAGACCATCAACTACCTGAAGCTCACCGGCCGCAGCGAGCAGCAGCTCGCCCTGGTCGAGGCGTACGCCAAGGAGCAGGGCCTCTGGCACGACCCGTCGGTCGAGCCGGTCTACTCCGAGTACCTGGAGCTGGACGTCTCCACCGTCGTCCCGTCGATCTCCGGCCCGAAGCGCCCGCAGGACCGCGTGATCCTGGCCGAGGCCGCCACCAAGTTCGCCGAGGCGCTGCCGACCTACTCGGCCGAGGCCTCGAAGCCGACCGTGGTGACCGCCCCCGACGGTTCGACCTACGAGATCGACAACGGCGCGGTCGTGATCGCCTCGATCACCTCCTGCACCAACACCTCCAACCCCTCCGTCATGCTGGGCGCCGCCCTGCTGGCGAAGAAGGCCGTGGAGAAGGGCCTGACCGTCCAGCCCTGGGTCAAGACCACCCTGGCCCCCGGGTCCAAGGTCGTCATGGACTACTACGAGAAGGCCGGCCTGCTCCCGTACATGGAGAAGCTGGGCTTCAACCTGGTCGGCTACGGCTGCGTCACCTGCATCGGCAACTCGGGCCCGCTGCCCGAGGAGGTCTCGGCCGCCGTCAACGAGTCCGACCTGGCGGTCGTCTCGGTGCTCTCCGGCAACCGCAACTTCGAGGGCCGGATCAACCCCGACGTCAAGATGAACTACCTGGCCTCCCCGCCGCTGGTGGTCGCCTACGCCCTCGCGGGCAACATGAACATCGACATCACCCGCGACGCGCTGGGCCAGGACGCCGACGGCAACGACGTCTTCCTCGCCGACATCTGGCCGTCCGAGCAGGAGGTCGCCGACACCGTCGCCGGCTCCATCGACGAGGCCATGTTCGACAAGGGCTACCAGGACGTCTTCGCCGGTGACCACCGCTGGCAGTCGCTCCCCGTCCCGACCGGCAACACCTTCGAGTGGGACGCCGAGTCCACCTACGTTCGCAAGCCCCCGTACTTCGAGGGCATGGCCAAGACCCCGAGCCCGGTGACCGACATCGCCGGTGCCCGCGTCCTGGCCAAGCTGGGCGACTCGGTCACCACCGACCACATCTCCCCGGCCGGCAACATCAAGCCGGGCACCCCGGCGGCGCAGTACCTGACCGCCAACGGTGTGGAGAAGCGCGACTTCAACTCGTACGGCTCGCGCCGTGGCAACCACGAGGTGATGATCCGCGGCACGTTCGCCAACATCCGTCTGCGCAACCAGATCGCGCCGGGCACCGAGGGCGGCTACACCCGCGACTTCACCCAGGCCGACGCGCCGGTGTCGTTCATCTACGACGCCTCGCAGAACTACCAGGCCGCCGGCATCCCGCTGGTCGTCCTGGCCGGTAAGGAGTACGGCTCGGGTTCGTCCCGCGACTGGGCCGCCAAGGGCACCGCGCTGCTGGGCGTGAAGGCCGTCATCGCCGAGTCCTACGAGCGCATCCACCGCTCGAACCTGATCGGCATGGGCGTCCTGCCGCTGCAGTTCCCGGAGGGCCAGAACGCCGAGTCCCTCGGTCTGACCGGCGAGGAGACCTTCTCCTTCACCGGTGTGACCGAGCTCAACGAGGGCCGCACCCCGGTGACCGTCAAGGTCAAGGCCGGCGAGGTCGAGTTCGACGCGGTCGTGCGCATCGACACCCCCGGCGAGGCGGACTACTACCGCAACGGCGGCATCCTGCAGTACGTGCTGCGCAGCCTGATCGGCTGACCACCGCACGGGCGGCGGGGCTGAGGCCCCGCCGGTAGAGGGACGGTCAAGAGGCCGGATCGCGTCAACGCGGTCCGGCCTCTTGTATGTCCGGACCGAATGGACTAAACCTCTGTTTCAGCTTGGTCCAGACCATTTGACGCTGAATCAGAGAAAGCCGCAGGTCTTCTCCCATGCGCATGATCAGTCGCACCGCCGCCCTCCTCGCCGCCGCCACGGTGGCCGCCGCCCTCGCGGCCCCCGCGGCCCAGGCCCACGACCGTGACCACGGCCCGAAGCTGAAGGGACAGCGCGTCGGCTACTTCACCCAGTGGGGCGCCGACAGCTCCGCGAAGCGGGTACAGGAGTCCGGTCAGGCCGAGAAGCTCACCGTCATCAACTACGCCTTCGGCAACGTCTCCGCCGAGGGCACCTGCTTCGAGTCCAACGAGGCGGGCCAGGGCGACGCCCTCGACGACTACCAGCGCCCCTTCTCCGCCGCCGAGTCGGTGGACGGCGTCGCCGACCGCCCCGGCCAGAAGCTCAAGGGCCACTTCAACCAGCTGCGCAAGCTCAAGGCCGAGAACCCGCAGCTGAGGACGGTGATCTCGCTCGGCGGGTGGAGCTGGTCCAAGTACTTCTCGGACGCCGCCGCCACCGAGGAGTCCCGCAGGAAGTTCGTCTCCTCCTGCATCGACCTGTACATCAAGGGCGACCTGCCCCGGCTCGGCACCGCCGAGGGCGGCAAGGGCGTCGCGGCCGGTGTCTTCGACGGCATCGACCTCGACTGGGAGTACCCGGGCGGCGGCGGTGACGCCGGCAACGTGGTGCGGCCCGAGGACGGCCGCAACTTCACCCTGCTGGTGCAGGAGTTCCGCCGCCAGTTGGACCAGCTCGGCGGCCGCAGGGGCCCGCACTACCTGCTGACCGCGGCGGTGGCCGCCAACGAGACCGTGGCCGCCCGGCTGGAGCTGCCCACGCTCTCGCGCTCGATCGACTGGCTCAACCTGATGACCTACGACCTGCACGGCCCGTGGGAGGGCACCGGCCCGGCCGCCCACCACGCCAACCTGTACTCCGACTCTGATGACCCGTCGCCGCTGCGGCGCAGCGCCGACAAGGCGGTCGACTTCTACGCCCGGCACGGGCTGCCGGGCTCCAAGACCGTGCTCGGCGTGCCGTTCTACGCCCACGGCTGGACCGGGGTGCCGGCCGGTACGCGGGGCGGCCTGTACCAGCCGGCCACCGCGGCCACCGCCGACTTCACCTACAACGAGGTCTCCCGGCTGCCCGGCAAGGTCTACACCGACCGTGACCATGGCGCGTCCTGGAAGTACGACGGCACCGACTTCTACAGCTACGACAACGCCAAGGTGCTCACCCAGAAGGCCCGCTACACGCGGTGGAACGACCTCGCCGGGGTGATGGTCTGGTCGCTGGACGGCGACGACGCCGACGGCAGCGCGCTCGCCGCCCTGGACCGCGGCCTCCAGCGCGGCTGACCGGCACGACACCGGAGCCCCCCGCCGCGAGACGCGCGGCGGGGGGCTCCGGTACGGGCGGGGTGCCTCAGGCGCGGTCGCAGGCCCGCGCCCGCAGCGCCCGGGCCAGGTCGTCCCGGCGCTCCAGCACGAGCCGGCGCAGCGCGGGAGCCGCGTCCGGGTGGCCGGTCAGCCAGGCGTCCGCCTCGGCCAGCGTCTCCTCGCTGATCTGGGCCTGGGGGAAGAAGCCGCCGACGATCCGCATCGCGATCTCGATGGTCCGCTCGGACCAGACCCGCTCCAGCAGCTTGAAGTACGGCGCCGCGTACAGCGCGGTCAGGTCGCGGTGTGCGGGCAGCGCGAAGCCGGCGATGTTCGCCTCGACCAGCGCGTTGGGCAGTTCGTCCGAGTCGATCACGGCGGACCAGGCGGCGGCCTTGGCCTCCGGGGTCGGCCGGGCGGCCAGGCACTGGGTGTACTGGCGCTTGCCGCTGGCGGTGTTGTCGGCCGCCAGTTCCTCGGCGAGCTCCTCGTCCGAGGCCTGGCCGGCCGCGGCCAGCGCCAGCCGGAGCGCCCAGCGCAGCTCCTGGTCGACGTCCAGGCCGTCGACCCGGGCGGTGCCGGCGAGCAGGCCGCGGACCAGGCCCAGGTGCTCGGAGCCGTTGGCGGTCTGTGCCAGGAAACGGGCCCAGGCCAGCTGGTGGTCGCTGCCGGGGGCGGCGGCGCGCAGCTCGCGCAGTGCGCCGTCGGCCAGCAGCCGGCCGCCCTCGCCGCGCCAGGCCGGGTCGGCGTAGAGGTCGACGGCGCCCTTGGCCTGCAGGTGCAGCGACTGCAGCACACCGATGTTGGACTCCTGCCCGGCGAAGCGCAGCACCAGGGCGATGTAGTCGCGGGCCGGCATCAGGCCGTCCCGGGTCAGGTTCCACACCGCGGACCAGGCGAGCGCCCGGGCCAGGTCGTCGTCGAGGTCGCCGAGACCGGCGCGCAGCGTCTCCAGCGACTCGGCGTCGAAGCGGATCTTGCAGTACGTCAGGTCGTCGTCGTTCAGCAGCACCAGCGCGGGCCGGGCCCGGCCGACGGCTTCGGCGACGACGGTGCGGGCGCCGGTGACGTCCAGCTCGATCCGCTCGGTGCGCACCAGGGCGCCGTCGGCGTCCCGGTCGTAGAGGCCGACGGCGATCCGGTGCGGGCGCAGGGTGGCTCCGTTCCCGGCGTCCTGGACGACGGCGAGTTCGGTGATCCGGCCCTCGGCGTCCACGGTGACCTGCGGGGTCAGCGAGTTGACGCCGGCGGTCTGCAGCCAGGCGGCGGCCCAGGACTTGAGGTCGCGGCCGCTGGTCTCCTCCAGGATGTCCAGCAGGTCGGCGAGTTCGGTGTTGCCGAAGGCGTGCCGCTTGAAGTAGCGGCGGGCGCCCTCGAAGAAGGCCTCCGAACCGACGTACGCCACCAACTGCTTGAGCACCGAGGCGCCCTTGGCGTAGGTGATGCCGTCGAAGTTGAGCTTGGCGTCCTCCAGGTCCCGGATGTCCGCGGTGATCGGGTGGGTGGTCGGGAACTGGTCCTGCCGGTAGGCCCAGGCCTTGCGCTGGTTGGCGAAGGTGATCCAGGCGGAGGAGTAGCGGGTACGGGCGCCGATCAGCGCGTAGGAGCCCATGAAGTCGGCGAAGGACTCCTTCAGCCACAGGTCGTCCCACCAGCGCATGGTGACCAGGTCGCCGAACCACATGTGCGCCATCTCGTGCAGGATGACGTTGGCCCGGCCCTCGTAGGCGGCGTCGGTGACCTTCGAGCGGAAGATGAACTCCTCGCGGAAGGTGACGCAGCCCGGGTTCTCCATCGCGCCGATGTTGTACTCGGGCACGAAGGCCTGGTCGTACTTGCCGAACGGGTACGGGTAGTCGAACTCCTCGTGGAAGAAGTCGAGTCCGAGCTTGGTGACGCCGAGGATCTCGTCGGAGTCGAAGTACGGCGCGAGCGACTTGCGGCACAGCGCGGCGAGCGGGATCTCCAGGGTGGTGCCGTCGGCCAGCGTGCGGCTGTAGTGGTCGGTGGCCACGTGGTACGGGCCGGCGACCACCGCGGTGAGGTAGCTGGAGATCGGCTGCGTCGGCGCGAACCGCCAGGTGCGGGCGGCGCCTTCGGTGCTCACCTGCTCGTGCACGGCGTTGGAGCGGACGTCCCACGCGGCGGGCGCGGTGACGGTGAAGGAGAACGGGGCCTTCAGGTCGGGCTGCTCGAAGGTGGCGAACACCCGTCGCGCGTCGGCCGGCTCGTAGTGGGTGTAGAGGTAGGTCTCGCCGTCCACCGGGTCGGTGAAGCGGTGCAGGCCCTCGCCGGTGCGGCTGTACGCGCAGTCGGCGTCCACCACGAGGACGTTCCGCTCCGCGAGGCCGTCGACGTGCACCCGGGCGCCGTCGAAGGCGGTGGCCGGGTCGAGCGCGCGGCCGTTCAGGGTGACCGCGCGGACGGCGCTCGCCAGCAGGTCGAGGAAGGTCGCGGCGCCCGGCTCGGTGCAGCGGAAGGCGATCGTGGTGGTGGAGCGGAAGGTGGCGGCCGCCGGGTCGGGGGCCGACGTCACGTCCAGCCGGACCTGGTAACTGTCCACGGCCAGGATGCTGGCCCGCTGCTGGGCTTCGTCGCGGCTCAGGTTCTTGCCCGGCACGGCGGTACTCCTTTGTCCGGCTCGCACGGTCGTGCGGTGTTCACTGGTGCGGTGGGGTGTTGCGCGTTGTGGTGCTGCGGGGCATCCTTTCACGCCCTCCGCGCCGGTACCATTGCACAAACCGGGGCGCCGGTTCGGAATCAGCGGCGCCCTGCGGGCGTTCGGGATCGGATGGACCCCTTGTCGGGGCCACCCCGCATCTCACCGAAGGACGACAGCCGTGACGACTGCCGCTGAGCGCAAGACCGCCGACTTCTGGTTCGACCCGGCCTGCCCGTGGGCCTGGATGACGTCCCGCTGGCTGATCGAGGTCCAGCAGCTGCGCCCGGTGGACGTGAACTGGCACGTGATGAGCCTGTCGGTGCTGAACGAGCACCGCGACCTCCCGCAGGACTACCGCGAGCTGCTGGACAGTGCCTGGGGCCCGGTCCGGGTCTGCATCGCCGCCGCCCAGCAGCACGGCGACGAGGTCCTCGGCCGGCTCTACACCGAGCTGGGCACCCGTTTCCACAACCAGGGCCTGCCCCGGACCCGCGAGACCGTCGAGGCGGCGCTGGTCGCGGCGGGCCTGCCGGCCGAGCTGGCGGACGCCGCCGACTCGGAGGCGTACGACGAGGCCCTGCGCGCCTCCCACAAGGAGGGCATCACCCTGGTCGGCGAGGACGTCGGCACCCCGGTGATCGCGGTCGAGGGCGCGGACGGCGAGCGGGTGGCCTTCTTCGGCCCCGTGGTCACCCCGGCCCCGCGCGGCGAGGCCGCCGCCCGGCTCTGGGACGGCACCCTGCTGGTCGCGTCGACCCCGGGCTTCTACGAGATCAAGCGCACCCGGACCGCGGGCCCGTCCTTCGAGTAGGCGCGCGGCACGAGCGCGAACATGTTCGTTAGGTTGGAGGGGTGGCCCCGGCGAGGAGGGCCGCGGTGCCATCCCCACCCCCCGGAGACCCTATGAACACGCACCACCCCA
>NZ_JBFAJO010000065.1:0-49445 GCF_040655255.1 Kitasatospora sp. NPDC050463 | reverse complement strand
CGTGCGGGCGCGGCGGATCGAGGTGGACTACGCGTCGCATTCGGTGCACGTGGAGGCGATCGAGGCGGAGCTCGCGGAGTTGCTGGCGCCGGTGAGCCCGGTGAGCGGTGAGGTGCCGTTCTTCTCCACCGTCGTGACCGACTGGCTGGACACCGCGGCGCTGGACGCCGGCTACTGGTACACCAACCTGCGCGAGACCGTCGGCTTCGCGCCCGCCGTCGCCGCCCTCGCCGAGGCCGGCCACGACCGCTTCGTCGAGATCAGCGCCCACCCGGTGGTCCAGCACGGCATCCGCGACACCCTCGCCGACGCCGGCGCCCACGACGCCGCGGTCACCGGCACCCTGCGCCGCGACGACGGCGGGCTCGCCCGCCTGCTCGTCTCCGCCGCCGAGTACTGGGTGAGCGGCGGCGAACTCGACTGGCACCCGCTGCTGGCCCCCGCCGCCCCGCGTCCGGTCGAACTGCCCACCTACGCCTTCCAGCACGAGACCTACTGGCCCAAGTCCGTCCGGACCGACGGCGACCCCGGCCACCTCGGCGTCACTGCCGCCGGTCACCCGCTGCTCGGTGCTGCCGTCGCCCTGGCTGACGCCGACGGCGTGCTGCTCACCGGCCGGCTCTCGCTCAGGACCCACCCCTGGCTGGCCGACCACGCCGTCAACGGCAGCGTCATCCTGCCCGGCACCGCCTTCGTCGACCTCGCCCTGCGGGCCGGCGACGAGGCCGGCTGCGACCTGCTGGAGGAGCTGACCATCCAGGCCCCGCTCACCCTGCCGGAGCGTGGCGGTGTCCAGGTGCAGCTCGCCGTCGCCGCCCCCGACCCCGACGGCCGGCGCGCCCTCACCGTGCACTCCCGCGCCGAGGACGCCGCCCCCGACGAGCCGTGGACCAGGCATGCCACCGGCGTCCTCGCCCACGACCCGATCCCGGCGGCCTTCGCCGAGCAGAGCTGGCCGCCGGCCGGGGCGGACGCCCTCGCGGCCGACTCCGTCTACGAGCTGATGGACGCCGTCGGCGTCCGGTACGGCCCCGCCTTCCGCGGCGTCAAGGCCGTCTGGCGGCGCGGGCGCGAGCTGTTCGCCGAGGTCGCCCTCCCCGAGGCGGCCGCCGACGGCCAGGACGGCTTCGGCCTGCACCCCGCGCTGCTCGACGCGGCGCTCCAGCCGCTCGCCCTCGGCGGGTTCTTCACCGAACAGCCCGGCCGCTCCGGCGGCCCGCTGCTGCCCTTCGCCTGGACCAACGTGCGGCTGGCCGCCACCGGCGCCGCCGCCCTGCGGGTCCGGCTCGCCGAGGCCGGCCCGAACGGCGTCCGGATCGAGGTCGCCGACGCCGCCGGCACGCCGGTCGCCTCCGTCGACACGCTCGCCGTGCGCCCGCTCGCCGCCGAGGACCTGGGTGCCGCCGGCGACCCGCTGCGCGACAGCCTGTTCACGCTCGACTGGGTGCCCGCCCCGCAGGGCCCGGCCACCGCCCTGGACGGCGCACCCTGCCTGCTGCTCGGCGACGCCGACGGCGAGCCGCCGCTGCGGGAGGTCCTGGAGGCCGCCGGCGCCCGGATCGGCGCCCGCGGCGAGGACCGGCCCGCCGACGGCCCGCTGCCGCGACTGGCCGTCCTGCCCCGGACCGGCACCGCCGCCGGCCTCGACGAGGCCGCCGCGATCCGCGCCGTCACCGCCGAGGTGCTGGCCGCCGCCCAGGACTGGCTCGCCGACGACCGCAACGGCGAAGCGCCGCTGGTCGTCCTCACCCAGGGCGCCGTGCCCGCCGGCGAGTCGCTCGGCGACGACCTGCCCGGCGCCGCCGTCTGGGGCCTGATCCGCTCCGCCCAGTCGGAGCATCCCGGCCGCTTCGTGCTCGCCGACCTCGACGGCACCGACGCCTCCTGGCGGGCCCTGCCGGCCGCACTCGCCACCGGCGAACCCCAGCTGGCCCTGCGCGAGGGCACCGTCCTCGCCCCCCGGCTGGCCCGCCCGGCCCCGCGCACCGAGGACGCGGCGCCCGGCTCCCGCTGGAACGCCGACGGCACCGTCCTGGTCACCGGCGGCACCGGCACCCTCGGCCGGATCGTCGCCCGCCACCTCGTCGCCGAACACGGCGTCCGCCACCTGCTGCTGACCAGCCGTCAGGGCGAAGGCGCCGCCGGAGCCGCCGAACTCGCCGCCGAACTCACCGGGCTCGGCGCCACCGTCACCGTCGCCGCCTGCGACGCCGCCGACCGGCAGGCGCTCTCCGCCGTCCTCGCGGACCTCCCCGCCGAGCGCCCGCTCACCGGCGTCGTGCACGCCGCCGGGGCCCTCGACGACGGCACCCTCGCCGCGCTCACCCCCGAGCGCCTCGACACCGTGCTGCGCCCCAAGGCCGACGCCGTGCTCGCCCTGCACGAGCTCACCCGGGACCTCCCGCTCACCGCGTTCGTCCTGTTCTCCTCCGCCGCCGGCGTCCTCGGCGGCCCCGGCCAGGCCAACTACGCGGCGGCCAACGCCGTCGTCGACGCCCTCGCCCGCCGCCGCCACGCCCTCGGCCTGCCGGCCCTGGCCCTCGCCTGGGGCCTCTGGGAACAGGACAGCGGCCTCACCGGCACCCTCACCGAGGCCGACCGGGCCCGCCTGGCCCGCACCGGCATCACCCCGATCACCACCACCGACGGGCTCGCCCTGCTGGACGCCGCCTGCGCCCACGGCCACGCCGCCCTGGTACCGGTCGGCCTGGACTTCACGCCACTGCGGGCCGCCGCCCGGTTCGGCGCGCTGCCCCCGTTGCTGCACGGGCTCGTCCCGCCCGGCCGCCGCCGCGCCGCCGGCGTCGACCCGGCCGTCGCCGCCGAGCTGCGCGAGCGCCTGGCCCGGATGCCCGAGGGCGAGCACGCCCGCGTGCTGCTCGACCTGGTGCTGACCCAGGTCGCCCTCGTCCTCGGCCACCGTGACCAGAGCACCGTCGAGGCCGACCGCCCGTTCAAGGAGACCGGCTTCGACTCGCTGACCGCCGTCGAGTTCCGCAACCGGATGAACGCCGCCACCGGCCTGCGGCTGCCCGCCACGCTGATCTTCGACCACCCGACCCCGCTCGTGCTGGCCGGCTTCCTCCGCGCCCAGCTGCTCGACGCCCCGACCGGTGCCGGCCCCGCCCGCACCGTGGCCGGCGCCGACCAGGACCCGATCGTCATCGTCGGCATGAGCTGCCGCCTCCCCGGCGGCGTCACCGACCCCGACCAGCTCTGGCAGCTGGTCGCCGAGGGCCGCGACGCGATGGGCGGGTTCCCGACCGATCGCAACTGGAACCTCGCCGAGCTGTACCACCCCGACCCCGAGCACCCCGGCACCACCTACACCAGAGAAGGCGGCTTCGTCGACCAGGCGACCGGCTTCGACCCCTCCTTCTTCGGCATCTCGCCCCGCGAGGCCGTCGCCATGGACCCCCAGCAGCGCCTGCTGCTGGAGAGCACCTGGGAGGTGCTGGAGAACGCCGGGATCGACCCCGCCGCCGTCCGCGGCACCCAGACCGGCGTCTTCGTCGGCCTGATGTACCACGACTACGGCATGCACCTGCAGCACCTGGACGACGACCTCGACGGCTTCGTCGGCACCGGGGTCTCCGCCGGCGTCGCCTCCGGCCGGCTCTCCTACACCTTCGGCTTCGAGGGGCCCTCGGTCACCGTCGACACCGCGTGCTCCTCCTCGCTGGTCGCCCTGCACTGGGCCGTCCAGGCGCTGCGTTCCGGCGAGTGCGACCTCGCGCTCGCCGGCGGCGTCACCGTGCTCTCCACCCCGTCCGTCTTCGTCGACTTCAGCCGCCAGCGCGGCCTCGCCGCCGACGGCCGGTGCAAGTCCTTCGCCTCCGCCGCCGACGGCACCGGCTGGGCCGAGGGCGTCGGCATGCTGCTCGTCGAACGGCTCTCCGACGCCCGCCGCAACGGCCACCAGGTCCTCGCCGTCGTCAAGGGCTCGGCGATCAACCAGGACGGGGCCAGCTACGGGCTCACCGCGCCCAACGGGCCCGCCCAGCAGCGCGTCATCCGCCAGGCCCTGACGTCCGCCCGGCTCGGCCCCGCCGACGTCGACGCGGTCGAGGGCCACGGCACCGGCACCACCCTCGGCGACCCGATCGAGGCCCAGGCCATCCTCGCCACCTACGGTCAGGACCGCCCCGAGGAGCAGCCGCTCTGGCTCGGCTCCATCAAGTCCAACATCGGCCACACCCAGGCCGCCGCCGGCGTCGCCGGAGTGATCAAGATGGTGCAGGCCATCCGGCACGGAGAACTGCCGCGGACCCTGCACGTCGACGAGCCCACCAAGCACGTCGACTGGACCGAGGGCGCCACCCGGCTGCTCGCCGAGGCCCGGCCCTGGCCCGAGACCGGCCGCCCCCGTCGGGCCGGCGTCTCCTCCTTCGGCATCAGCGGCACCAACGCCCACGTCATCCTGGAGCAGGCGCCCGCCGGGACCCCGGCGGCCCCGGCCGCCGAGCCGGCCGCCCTCCCGTGGCTGCTCTCCGCGAAGACCGCCGACGCCCTCCAGGACCAGGCCCGCCTCCTGCGCGCCCACCTGGCCGCCCACCCCGACCAGAGCGCCACCGAGCTGGCCCGCTCGCTCGCCACCACCCGCACCGTGCACAAGCGCCGGCTGGCCGTCCTCGGCACCACCCGCGACGACCTCGCGGCCGCCCTCGACGCGGTGCTCGCCCACACCCCGACCGAACACGTCGTCACCGGCACCGCAGGCCGGGTGCGGACCGGCTACCTCTTCACCGGCCAGGGCAGCCAGCGGCTCGCCATGGGCCGCGAGCTGTACGCCGCCCACCCGGTCTACGCCGCCGCCTTCGACGCCGTCTGCGACGAGTTCGACCGGTACCTCGACCTGCCGCTGCGCCAGGTCCTCGACGGCACCGCACCCGGCGCCGGGGACGCCGAGGCCGCCGCCGGGCTGCTCGGGCAGACCCAGTACACCCAGGCCGCGCTGTTCGCGGTCGAGACCGCCCTGCACCGCACCCTGGAGGCCTGGGGCGTCCACCCCGACATCCTCGCCGGACACTCGATCGGCGAACTCGTCGCCGCCCACGTCGCGGGCGTCCTCACGCTGCCCGACGCGGTCAAACTGGTCGCCGCCCGCGGCCGCCTGATGCAGGCCCTCCCGGCCGGCGGCGCGATGGTCGCCGTCCGGGCCACCGAGGCCGAGGTGCTGCCGCTGCTCGCCGGCCACGCCGACACCGTCGCCGTCGCCGCCGTCAACGGACCCACCGCCGTGGTGCTCTCCGGCGTCGCGGACGACGTCCTGTCGATCGCCGCCGAACTCGCCGAACGCGGCCACAAGACACGGCGACTGACGGTCAGTCATGCCTTCCACTCGCCGCTGATGGACCCGGCCGTCGAGGAGTTCCGCGCCGTCGCCAAGGAGGTCGTCTACCAGGAGCCGCGGATCCCCGTCGTCTCCAACGTCACCGGCCGCCTGGCCACCACGGCCGAGCTCACCTCACCCGACTACTGGGCCGAGCAGCTGCGCGAGCCGGTCCGCTTCCACGACGGCGTCCGCACGCTCCAGGAGCAGGGCGTCACCCTGCTGCTCGAACTCGGCCCCGACGCCGTGCTCGCGGCGATGGCCCAGGAGGGCCTGACCGACTGGAACGGCGCCGCCGTCCCGCTGCTGCGCCGCGACCGGGCCGAGGCCGCCGGCCTGATCGAGGCCCTGGCCCGGGCGCACGTCCGCGGCCTCGCCGTCGACTGGGGCACCGTGATCGGCGCCGGACCGACCGTCCCGCTGCCCACCTACCCCTTCCAGCGCCGCCGCTACTGGCCGCCGGCCCCCAAGGCCGCCGCGGCCGCGCTGCCCGGCGCCGGCCTCTGGGACGCCGTCGCACGCGAGGACCTGACCGGGCTGCTCGCCGTGCTCGGCCTGGGCGCGGACGCCCCGCTCGGCGAGCTGCTGCCGGCCCTGGCCCGGCTGCGCGCCCAGGACGCCCACACCGCCACCCGCGGGCCCGCACTGCTCGCCGCCGGCCCGGCCGGCGAGGCCGCGGCCGCCCGGGAGGAGGAGGAACCGGCCGGCGACCCGCTGGACGACGCCGAGGCCTTCCGCCGGCTGCTGGCCGAGTGCCCGGCCGAGGAGCACCGCGGCCTGCTGGTCGGGCTGGTCCGCCGGCACGCCGCCGCCGTCCTGCAGTTCCCCGACGCGGAGGCGATCGAGCAGGACGCCGAGTTCTTCGAGCTCGGTCTCTCCTCGATGGCCGCCGTCGAACTGCGCAACCGCCTCGTCGGCATCACCGGCATCCCGCTGGAGGCCGACGCCGTCTACGACTACCCGACGCCCGAGGAACTCGCCGATCACCTGCTGACGGAGGCAGTAGGCTGACGCCCGGAGCGGCCGGCGAGCGGCCGACGACCGGGGGAGCGAAGCAACCGTGATCAGGGTCCTGCTGGCCGACGATCAGGCGCTGATCCGCGGCGCGCTCGCGTCCATGCTCCGGCTGGAGCCCGACCTGGAGGTCGTCGGCGAGGTCGGCTCCGGCGCCGAGGTCGAGGCGGTCGCCCTGCGCACCCGGCCCGACGTCGTCCTGATGGACGTCCAGATGCCGGGCA
This sequence comes from Kitasatospora sp. NPDC050463, assembly GCF_040655255.1. NCBI lineage: Bacteria > Bacillati > Actinomycetota > Actinomycetes > Kitasatosporales > Streptomycetaceae > Kitasatospora > Kitasatospora sp. NPDC050463. The sequence continues at coordinate 42,875 of NZ_JBFAJO010000065.1, read as the reverse complement.
AGGACGGCCTCGCCGTCACCGCCGACCTGGCCCGCTCGCTGCCGGCCTGCAAGGTCGTCATCTGCACCACCTTCGGCCGCCCGGGGTACCTCACCCGGGCGGTCGCGGCCGGTGCGGTGGGCTTCGTGGTCAAGGACGCCCCGCCCGAGCAACTGGTGGAGGCCGTCCGGCGGGCCGCGGCCGGGCTGCGGGTGCTGGACCACGCGCTGGCCTCCGAGGCGATGCTGTCGGGCACCAGCCCGCTCACCACCCGTGAGCGGGAGGTGCTGGCCGAGGCCCTCGGCGGCGGCACCGTCACCGACATCGCCCGTGCGCTCGGCCTCTCCGACGGCACCGTGCGCAACCACGTCTCCTCGGCGATGGCGAAGACCTCCGCCCGGACCCGTGCGGAGGCGGCCCGCATCGCGGAGGAGCGCGGCTGGCTGTAGCCGGCCGCACTGCGCACCCCGGACGACCCCGGCCGCCTCCGCGGCCGGGGTCGTCGGCGTCCGCAGCCGCGCGGGGCGCACCGGAACGGCGAAGCGGCCCGCACCGGGTGGGTGCGGGCCGCTTCGCCGGGGGCGGCGCGGACGCCGGTTACGGGGCCGCCGCCGCGGCGGCCGCCCGCAGGGCCCGGGCGAGGGCCGGCGGGGTCGGGCTCTCGAAGAGGTCCTGCAGTTTCATCCGGACCCCGGTCTCCTTGTGGAGCTCCTGGAGCAGCCGGATGCCCAGCAGCGAGTGCCCGCCGTCGGCGAAGAAGTGGCTCTCCACGCCGAGACCGGTGCGGCCCAGCACCGTGTTCCAGAGCGGCAGCACCACGTCCAGCAGCTCGTCGCCGCTGCCTGCCGACCCGCCGTCGGCCGGCCCGCTGCGGCCGCCCCCGTCCGGCCCGGCCGTCGCGGCGGCCCGGTCGGCCAGCAACTCCTCGGCCCGCCGACGCAGCGCCGGGTAGTCCACCTTGTCGTTGCCGGTCATCGGGAAGGCGTCCACGGCCACGAACTCCTGGGGTGTCGCGGCAGGGGGGAGCGAGGCGTGGGCGTGCTCCCACAGGTCGCCCACGGCCTCGGGGCGGTCCGGGACCACCACGAAGGCCCACAGTGCGGCCTCGCCGTCCGGGCCGTCGGCCACCACCACGGCGGCGGCGGCCACGTCGGGGTGGGTCAGCAGCACGCCCTCCACCTCGCCCAGCTCGATCCGGTTGCCGCGCAGCTTGATCTGACGGTCCAGCCGGCCCAGGATCTCCAGCCGGCCGTCGTGGCTCCAGGCCGCCGCGTCGCCGGTCCGGTAGAACCGGCCGAACTCCGGCTGCTCGCCGAACCGCTGGGCGGTCAGTTCGGGCCGGTCGTGGTAGCCGACCGCCACGCCCTGACCGGCGACGCACAGCTCGCCACGGGTGCCCAGCGGCAGCACCCGCCCGTCCGGCGCGGCCACGAACACCCGGGTGTTGGCGATCGGCGTGCCGACATCCACCCGGACGGCGCCCGCCTCGATCCGCCCGGCGGTCGACCAGATGGTGGTCTCGGTCGGCCCGTACACGTTGATGAGCTCGCAGCCGGTGGCGGCCAGCTTGCCGGCCAGCACGGCGGGCAGCGGCTCGCCGCCGCAGAGCACCCGGCAGCCGGCCAGCCGATCGGCGACCTGGTCGATGACCAGGCGCCAGGTGGTCGGCGTGGCCTGGACCACGGTGGCCTCGTAGCGGCGCAGCGCCTCGGCCAGCTCGGCGCCGTCGGTCCGGGCCCCGGCGGGCGCGACGGCCAGCCGGGCGCCGGTGACCAGCGGCAGGAACAGCTCCAGGGCGGAGATGTCGAAGCTGAACGTGGTCAGCCAGAGCACCGTGTCGGCCGGGCCGACCCGCAGGTCGTCGGCGAAGTGCGTGATCAGGTTGGCGAGGTTGCGGTGGTCCAGCAGGGTGCCCTTGGGCACCCCGGTGGAGCCGCTGGTGTAGATCAGGTAGGCGAGGTCGGCCCCGGTCGCGCCGCCGGTCGGCTCGACCGGCCCGTCGACCGGCTCCACCGAGCCGACGTCCACCAGCGCCAGGGCGGTCGGCCCGCCGGGGGCGGTGACGCCCTCGCCGAGCAGCACGGCCACCGCGCCCGAATCGTCGAGCTGGTGGCGCAGCCGCTGCTCGGGGTGGTCCGGATCGAGCGGCAGGTACGCGGCACCGGCGAGCCAGACACCGAGCGCGGCCGCGGCCAGCTCGGCGCCGCGCGGCGCGAGCAGCGCCACCACGTCGCCCCGGCCGACGCCGGCGGCCAGCAGCCCGTCCCGGGTGGCCTCGGCGGCGGCCCACAGCCGGCGCGGACCGAAGGCCCGGTCCCCGTCGAGGACGGCGGCGCCCGGCACGGCGCCGTCCTCGGCCGGCGCGCCCGACACCCGTTCGGCGATCAGCTCCAGCACGGTGGGCCGGGACAGCTCGCGCTCGGTGGCGTTGGCCGCACCGATCACCGACCGGTCCCGGTCGGACCAGACCGGTACCTCGGCCAGCGGCCGGTCCGGTGCCGCGGCGAGCGTGACCAGCAGTTCCTCGTAGCGGTCGAGCAGCAGCCGCACGTCGGCCGGGTCGAGCACGTCCACGCAGAACGCGGCCCGGATCCGCAGCGACTCCGGTGCCGAGGTGACGAAGAACTCCAGGTCGAACTTGCTGAAGCCGTTCTCGATCACCTCGTGCACCGCCGGCAGCCCGTCCAGCTCGAAGCCGGCGTTCATCTCGGCGGGCACGTAGTTGAAGGTGTGCCGGAAGAGGTTGTTGCGCCAGCCCTCGCGCTCCACCAGCCCCAGCATCTCGTCCACCGGGTAGTCGGCGTACGAGGCCGACTCCATGAAGGTGCGCCGGGCCAGCTTCACGTACGACCGGAAGCCCGCCGCCGGGTCGACCGGCATCCGCAGGGTGAGCACGTTGATGTGGTAGCCGATCGCCGCCGCGGTCTCCGGGGACCGCACGCTCACCGGCGAGCCGATGGTGAGGTCCGGTCCGGCTCCGTGCGCGGCCAGCAGCACCCCGTACGCGGCCAGCAGGACGACCGACTCCGGGGCCCGCAGCGCCTTCTGCATCCGACGCACCGCGTCGCGCGCGGCCGGGGACAGCTCCCGGTTGACGACCTGTCCGGCCAGCGACGCCCCGGCCGCCTCCGGCCGCTCGCACCACAGGTCGAGGTCGCCGGCCCGGAACCCTGCCAGCTTCTCGCGCCAGAACGCGGCGCTGGCCTCACTGGGCGCCGGCTCCTGCCAGGCGGGCGCGACCTCGGGCTCGGCGTCGCCGCCGCCGGCCGCCAGGGCGTTGTAGGCGGAGATGAGTTCGCCCAGCAGCAGCACGGAGGAGAGCCCGTCGAAGACCGCATGGTGGACGGCGACGCAGTACACCTCCCGGCTGCGCCCGGAGGCGTCGTGCTCGGTCTGCACGGCGACCCGCACCAGCAGGCTGCCGTCGGTCGCGAACGGGCGGCCGAGGAACCTGGTCAGCTCGGCGCGGCCCTCGCCGGGCCCGGCGTCCGGCAGTTCCTCCAGGCTCAGCTCGACGCGGTCGGCCGGAAGGACCTCCCGGACCATGCTCTCCGGCTCGATCCTGAACACCGTCCGCAGCACCTCGTGGCGCCGCACCGCACGGGTGACCGCCGCGAGCAGCAGCGGCCGCCGCAGCCTCCCCTCCACGCTGAACGCCACGCTCAGGTTGTTCACCCCGGTGCCGGGGGCGAACTCCTCCAGCAGCCACAGGGCCTGCTCCTTGTCGGTGGCCCGCTGCCCCGGCATCCGGTTCATGATCACTTCCCCAGCAGCTCGGCGACCGTGCGGACGACCTCGTTCGACCGGAGCAGTTCGTCATGGCCCTCGGTGAACGCGAGCTCGCGGGCGACCACGCCCTCGGCCGCGTGCTCGCCGGCCACGCCGCGCAGCCGGTTCAGACCGTTGCCCGCGCTGGACGAACTGAACGCGGTGGCCCGCCGCCAGCCCACGCTGGGGTCCAGCTGGTCGGCGTAGCTCAGGTAGGAGAGGAAGGAGCTGAACGCGCCCCACATCTCCACGCCGTACTCGACGTCCAGGCCGGCCCGCTGGAACGCGCGCTGGCCGATGGCCCGGAAGGTCTCGTAGAGCTCGGAGGCGTAGCGGCCGACCGTCATGCCCTCGGTGTCGTAGAGGCGGTTGACGGCCTCCTGGGTCTCGGTGACGTCCTCGTCGTTCAGGATCGAGGACAGGATGCCGAGGACGTTGCCGAACTGGTAGCGGATGGTGTCCATGCTGGTCTGCTCGGGGTCGAACACGATCAGCTGGGGTTCGTCGCCCTGGTACTCGGCGACCGCGTCGGCCAGCTCGGCGGCGTAGACGGCGCCCACGCAGTAGCCCATCACGGCCTTCACCCGCAGCCCGCTCTCCCGGACCGGCGTCAGCCAGGAGCGGACGTACGCGGCGCCGTCTATGTCGGCGCCGGGCTCGATGCTCGGCGGGACGATGTGCCAGAAGGCGGGGTCGAGGTCGAGCCGTGCCACCAGGTCGGGGAAGCCGGCCTCCGGGCGACCGGTGACGGTGAAGTCGGCGCAGAGGACGACCTCCTTGGCGACCAGGTCGGCCGCCTCGCCGGTGCCGGAGACCGTGACGCCGTCCGGGCCGCCGGCGACGTGCGCGCCGGACTTCCCCTCGGACGTCGCAGCGGTCTTCGCGAGTGTCTGCCAGGTCGCAGCGAGATTCATGATCGGTTTCCTTGAGTCGGTCAGGGTGGGCGTGGGGACTGGGTGAGAGGTCATGAGGTTCCGCCTTCCAGCGCCAGCTGGATGAGGTTGTCGACGTCCATGGCGTCGATCGCCCCGGCCTTCTCCTCGGCCTCCGCCTGCGGGTCGTCGCCCGGACCGGACGCCAGCTTGAACAGCGCCTCGATCAGGCCCGCCTCGCGGAGACGGGCGATCGGCAGGGAGGTGAGGAGCGTCCGCACCTCGGCGTCGCTCTGCGCCGGAGCACCGTGGGCACCCGCCGACGAGTCGGCGAACTCCTCCGGGAAGAACCGCTCCATGAGGTGGTCGGTCAGGGCGTCGGGCGTCGGGTAGTCGAAGATCAGCGTGGCCGGCAGGCGCAGGCCGGCGGCTCCGTTCAGCCGGTTGCGGAACTCGACCGCGGTGAGCGAGTCGAAGCCCAGTTCCTGGAGTTGGCGGCCCGGGTCGATCGCGGTGGCGTCGGCGAAGCCGAGCACGGCCGCGACCTGCTCCCGGACGAAGTCCACCAGGACCGGCCGCCGCCGGGCCGGGTCCAGCGCGGCGAGCCGGTCGGCCAGCCCGGCGGCGGGAGCCGTGGCGGCGGCCGTCCGCCCGGTGCGCTGGGTGCGGACCTTGATGAACTTGGCGGGGACGAGGGTGGGTTGGGTGGTGGCGGTGGCGGTGTCGAAGAGGGTGAGGCCGTCGGTGGGGGTGAGGGGGGCGATGCCGGCGGCGGCGAGGCGTCGTAGGTCGGCTTCGGTGAGGTCGCCGGCCATGCCGCCGCCTGCCCATAGGCCCCAGGCGAGGGAGGTGGCTCGCAGGCCGTGGGTGGTGCGGTGGTGGGCGAGGGCGTCGAGGGCGGCGTTGGCGGCGGCGTAGGTGGCCTGACCGGCGTTACCCAACGTGCCCGCGAGGGAGGAGTAGAGGACGAACGCGGTGAGGTCGAGGTGCGCGGTCAGCTCGTGGAGGTGCCAGGCGGCGTCGGTCTTGGGCCGCAGGACGGCGTCGAGGCGCTCGGGGGTTTGGGAGGGGAGGAGGCCGTCGTCGAGGATGCCGGCGGTGTGGACGATGGCGGTGGGCGGGTTGGTGGTGATCAGCTCGGCCAGGGCGTCGCGGTCGGTGATGTCGCAGGCGGTGACGCTCACCCGGGCGCCGAGGGTGGTGAGGTCGGCGGCGAGGGTGTCGGCACCCGGTGCCTGGGGGCCTCGTCGGCTTACCAGCAGCAGCTCGCGGACGCCGTGGTGGGTGACGAGGTGGCGGGCGGTGAGTGCGCCGAGGCCACCGGTGCCACCGGTGATGAGGACGGTGGAGTCCGGTCCGAAGGCGGGTTCACCGTCTCGGGGGGTGACGGTGGCGCGGGTGAGGCGGGCGGTCAGCAGGGTTTCGCCGCGGACGGCGATCTGGGTCTCGCCGGTGGTCAGGGCCTTGTCGACCGCGTCGTCCGTGTCGGTGTCGGTGTCGATGAGGGTGATGCGGCCGGGTTGTTCGGCTTGGGCGGCGCGGATCAGGCCCCAGACGGCGGCGTGGGCGAGGTCGATCGGCTCGTCGGCTGTTGTGGCGACGCCGTGGCGGGTGACGATCACGAGTGGGGTGTCGGAGTTCTGGATCGCGGCGAGGACGTGTTCGGTGGTGTGGCGGATCGCGTCGGGGACCGTGAGGCCGTCGGTGGCCGGGACGGTGACGAGATCGAACGCAGGCGCCGTCGCGGTGCCGGCCGGGACCGACACCCACTCCAGTCGGTGCATCGAATCGGTCGGTGCGGCCTCGACCGCGGTGAGCGGCCGGAGTGCGAGCCCGCCGAGCGTGGCGACCGGAACACCGCCCGCGTCGGCGAGGGCGAGCGCGACCGCGCCGCCGGCCCCGCCCGGGCCGACCCGCACGCGGAGCGCGGTCGCACCCGTGGCGTGAAGCGTCAACTCGCTGAAAGCGAAGGGCAGGTGTGGCTGTTCGGCGGGCAGGAAGTCACCCAGGGCGATGGCGTGGAGGGCCGCGTCGAGCAGCGCGGGGTGCAGGCCGAACCGGACCGCGTCCGCGTGGGCCTCCTCGGGCAACGTGATCTCGGCATAGATCTCACCGTCCACCCGCCACGCGGCAGTCAGCCCCTGGAAGGCCGGCCCGTAACCGAGACCCAGGTCGGCGAGGTCGTCGTAGAGGTGGTCGAGTTCCACCGGCTTGGCACCCGGGGGCGGCCAGGCCGCCAGGTCGAAGGCCGGCTCGGCGGCGGCCGGGGCGAGCACACCCTGGGCATGCTCGATCCAGCCGACGGCGTCCTGAGCACGGGAGTGCACTGCCACCCGCCGCCGCTCCGGCTCCACCACTACCTGGAGCTGGGTGGTGCCGCTTGTCGGCAGCACCAGTGGTGCCTGGAGGGTGAGTTCGTCCAGGACCGGAAGCCCGAGTTCGTCGCCGGCGCGGATGGCGAGTTCGGCGAGGGCGGCGCCGGGGAGGATGACGGTGCCGTTGACGACGTGGTCGGCGAGCCAGGGCTGGGCGGCCAGCGAGAGGCGGCCGGTGAAGACCACCGACTCGCCGCCCGCGACCTCCGTGGCCGCGCTGAGCAGCGGGTGGTCGATCGCGTCCAGCCCGGCGGCGGTCACGTCGCCCCTGTCGGCGGTGGTCGCGAGCCAGTAGCGGCTGCGCTGGAAGGCGTAGGTGGGGAGGTCGACCCGGCCGGGCGCGGCGGGGGTGAAGTAGGTCGCCCAGTCGACGTCGATGCCGACGGTGTGGAGTCGGGCGAGGGCTTCGAGGAGGGTGCGGGTCTCGTCGCGGTCCTTGCGGGTGGTGGGGACGAACGTCTCGTCGCCGCCGTCGAGGGTCTGCTGGGCGAGGCCGGTGAGGGTGGTGTCGGGGCCGATCTCCAGGAATACCGCCGCTTCGGTGGCGGTGATGCCGTCGGCGAAGCGGACGGCGTGGCGGACGTGGTTCACCCAGTAGTCGGGGGTGGTGAGTTGGCCGGGTTCGGCGAGGTGGCCGGTGACGTTGGAGACGACCGGCAGAGTCGGCTCGTGGAAGTCGATGTCGCTCAGCGTCGCACGGAAGTCGGCGAGCATCGGGTCCATGAGCGGGGAGTGGAAGGCGTGGGAGACGCGCAGGCGCTTGGTGCGCGCGGTGGTCTGCGCCTCGATGGCGGCGATCGCCGCCTCACTGCCCGAAACGACCACGGCGGCGGGGCCGTTGACGGCGGCGATACCCGCCTCGGCCTCGTGTCCGGCGAGCAATGCGAGGACGTCGGTCTCGGTGGCGGCGATGGCGAGCATCGCCCCGCCGGCGGGCAGGGCCTGCATCAGCCGTGCCCGGTGGGCGACGAGGGTGCAGGCGTCGGCGAGGTCGAACACTCCGGCGACGTGTGCGGCGGCGATCTCACCGACCGAGTGCCCGGCCAGCACGTCCGCGCGGACACCCAGCGACTCCAGCAGCCGGTACAGCGCGACCTCGAAGGCGAACAGCGCCGGCTGCGTCAGCCCCGTCTCGCCCAGCACGCCGTCGGCGTCCTCGAACATCACCTCACGCAGCGACCGACCCACCAACGGGTCCAGCACCTGGCAGATCTCGTCCAACGCCCTCGCGAACACCGGGAACGCGGCCGCCAGATCGGCACCCATCCCGACCCGCTGGCTCCCCTGACCGGCGAACAGGAAGGCAAGCCGCCCACCAGCACCGGAACCCGAGATCTCACCGTCCACGGCCAACGCCCGTAGCCCCGCGACCAGTTCGTCCCGGTCCGCACCTACGACCACCGCACGGTGCTCCAGCACCGCACGCTCACCCACGAGCGCCACACCGACGGCGGTCGGCGAAACGTCGTCCAGCTCCGCCCAGTCCGCCAGCCGCTCGGCCTGCGCGGCCAGCGAGGCGGCGTCCTTGGCGGACACCAGCCAAGGCACCAGCGGAAGTTCCGCCGCCTCCGCCGAAGCCTGCTCGACGGGCTCGCCCTGCTCCAGAATGACGTGGGCGTTGGTGCCGCTGATCCCGAAGGAGGAGACGGCCGCCCGACGCGGCTGGTCGGCCCGGTCCCAGTCCTGCGCCTGGGTGAGGAGCCGGACGGTTCCTGCTGTCCAGTCGATGTGCCGGGACGGCTGTTCGGCGTGCAGGGTGGGCGGCAACGTGCCGTTGCGCATCGCCATCACCATCTTGATGACGCCGCCGACGCCGGCCGCGGCCTGGGAGTGGCCGATGTTGGACTTCAGCGAGCCGAGCCAGAGTGGCTTGTCGGCCGGCCGGTCCTGGCCGTAGGTGGCGAGGAGGGCCTGGGCCTCGATCGGGTCACCGAGCGCGGTGCCGGTTCCGTGTGCCTCCACCGCGTCCACGTCCGACGTGGTGAGGCCCGCATTGGCCAGGGCCTGGCGGATCACCCGCTGCTGTGAGGGCCCGTTCGGGGCGGTCAGGCCGTTGGACGCGCCGTCCTGGTTGACGGCCGAGCCCTTGAGTACGGCGAGCACCTGGTGGCCGTTGCGGCGCGCGTCGGAGAGCCGCTCGACGAGAAGCATTCCGACACCCTCGGCCCAGCCGGTGCCGTCGGCGTCCGAGGAGAACGCCTTGCACCGGCCGTCGGTGGAGAGGCCGCGCTGGCGGGAGAACTCCACGAACGTGCCCGGGGTGGCCATGACGGTGACACCGCCGGCCAGCGCCAGGTCGCACTCGCCGGAGCGCAGTGCCTGGGCCGCGAGGTGCAGGGCGACCAGTGAGGAGGAGCAGGCCGTGTCGACGGTGACCGCCGGGCCCTCGAAACCGAAGGTGTAGGACACCCGACCCGAGGCGACACTGCCGGAGCTGCCGAGGCCGAGCATTCCTTCGAGCTCGGCGGGCGTGCCGTTCTGCGTCCCGTAGTCGTGGTACATCACGCCGGCGAAGACGCCGGTCCGGCTGCCGCGCAGACCGGTCGGGTCGATGCCCGCCCGCTCCATCGCCTCCCAGGAGGATTCGAGCAGCAGGCGCTGCTGCGGGTCCATCGCGGTCGCCTCGCGCGGCGGGATGCCGAAGAAGGCGGCGTCGAACTCGCCCGCGTCGTGCAGGAATCCGCCGTGCCGGGTGTAGACGGTGCCACGGTGGTCCGGGTCGGGGTTGTAGAGCCGCTCCAGGTCCCAGCCGCGGTCCGTCGGGAACCCGGTGACGGCGTCCGTGCCGCCGGCGACGAGGCGCCAGAGGTCCTCGGGCGAGGCGACGCCGCCGGGGTAGCGGCAGGCCATGCCGACGATCGCGATCGGCTCGTCGTCGAGCACCTTGACCGGTGCGACGGCGGTGTCCGCAGGCCGGGCGCCGGTGAGCTCGGCGAGGAGGTGGTCGGCGACCGCCTGGGCGGTCGGGTAGTCGAACACCAGCGTGGAGGGCAGGGGCATCCCCGTAGCCTCCGTGAGGCGGTTGCGCAGTTCGACGGCGGTGAGCGAGTCGAACCCGAGGTCCTGGAACCGCTGATTCGGCTCGACCGCGCTCGCGTTCGCGAACCCGAGGACGATCGCGGCCTGGGAGCGGACGAGCTGCTGCAATTCACCGGGGTCGGTGCTCACGGTCGTCGTCCGGACGGTCCGCGTCGCGGTGGCACTGCTCCGGCGGGTCTGCCGGCGGCCCCGGACGAGGTGCACCGGGGCGAGGACGGGTTGGGTGGCGGCGGTGGCGGTGTCGAGGAGGGTGAGGCCTTCGGTGGGGGTGAGGGGTTTGACGCCTGCTTGTTCCATGCGTCGGAGGTCGGTTTCGGTGAGGTCGGCGGCCATGCCGCCGCCGGTCCAGGGGCCCCAGGCGAGGGAGGTGGCTCGTTGTCCGTGGGTGGTGCGGTGGTGGGCGAGGGCGTCGAGGGCGGCGTTGGCGGCGGCGTAGGTGGTCTGGCCGGCGTTGCCGAGGGTGCCGGCGAGGGAGGAGTAGAGGACGAACGCGGTGAGGTCGAGGTGCGCGGTGAGTTCGTGGAGGTGCCAGGCGGCGTCGGCCTTGGGTCGTAGGACGGCGTCGAGGCGCTCGGGGGTTTGGGAGGTGAGGAGGCCGTCGTCGAGGATGCCGGCGGTGTGGACGATGGCGGTGGGCGGGTTGGTGGTGATCAGCTCGGTCAGGGCGGCGCGGTCGGTGACGTCGCAGGCGGTGATGGTGACGTGGGCGCCGAGGGTGGTGAGGTCGGCGGCCAGTTCGGTCGCGCCGGGGGCGTCGGTGCCTCGTCGGCTGACCAGCAGCAGCTCACGAACGCCGTGGTCGGTGACGAGGTGCCGTGCGGTGAGTGCGCCGAGGCCACCGGTGCCACCGGTGATGAGGACGGTGGAGTCCGGTCCGAAGGCGGGTTCACCGTCTCGGGGGGTGACGGTGGCGCGGGTGAGGTGGGCGGTCAGCAGGGTTTCGCCGCGGACGGCGATCTGGGTCTCGCCGGTGGTCAGGGCCTTGGTCACCGCGTCGTTCGTGTCGGTGTCGGTGTCGATGAGGGTGATGCGGCCGGGTTGTTCGGCTTGGGCGGCGCGGATCAGGCCCCAGGCGGCGGCGTGGGCGAGGTCGATCGGCTCGTCGGCCGTTGTGGCGACGCCGTGGCGGGTGACGACCACCAGTGGGGTGTCGGAGTTCTGGATCGCGGCGAGGACGTGTTCGGTGGTGTGGCGGATGGCGTCCGGGATGGCGAGGCCGTCGGTGGCCGGGACGGTGACCAGCTCGAACGCCGGGATCTCCGCCGTCGCGGTGCCGGCCGTGACTGCTGTCCACTCCAAGTGGTGGAGCATGTCGCGGGCGGCGCTCAGCTGGTCGGCCGAGACCGGACGCAAGGTGAGTGCGCCGATCTCCGCCACCGGTCGGCCGTCGCCGTCCGCCAGGGCGAGGGCCAGCGCGCCGCCGGGAGCCGCAGAGCCGACCTTGATCCGCAGGGCGGTCGCGCCGCTCGCGTGCAGGGTCAGCCCGCTGAAGGCGAACGGCAGGTGGGGCTGTCCGGCGGGCAGGAAGTCGCCCAGGGCGATGGCGTGCAGGGCCGCGTCCAGCAGCGCGGGGTGCAGGCCGAACCGGACCGCGTCCGCACGGCATTCCTCGGGCAACGTGATCTCGGCGTAGACATCACTGTCGACCCGCCAGGCGGCGGTGAGGCCCTGGAACACCGGGCCGTACTCCAGGCCGAGTCCGGCGAGGTCCTCGTAGAGGTTGGTGACGTCGACGGGCTTGGCTCCCGTCGGCGGCCACTGCGTCAGATCGAACCCCGGCGTATCCGTGGTTTCGGCGAGGATGCCTTCCGCGTGCTGGGTCCAGGCGGAGGCGTCGTTGGTGCGGGAGTGGAGGGTGAGCGGGCGGCGGCCCGACTGCTCCGCCGCGGCCACCAGCTGAAGCTCGACGCTGCCGGTGGCGGGCAGGACGAGGGGGGCTTGCAGGGTCAGTTCGTCCAGGTGGGGGAGGCCGAGTTCGTCGCCGGCGCGGATGGCGAGTTCGGCGAGGGCGGCGCCGGGGAGGATGACGGTGCCGTTGACGGCGTGGTCGGTGAGCCAGGGCTGAGCGGAGCGGGAGAGGCGGCCGGTGAAGACCACCGACTCGCCGCCCGCGATCTCGGTGGCGGAGAGCAGGACCGGGTGATCGAGGGTGCCGCGCCGGGTGTCGGTGCCGGACTCCAGCCAGTAACGGCTGCGCTGGAAGGCGTAGGTGGGGAGGTCGACCCGGTCGGGCGCGGCGGGGGCGAAGTAGGCCACCCAGTCCACCGCGATGCCCACCGTGTGGAGCCAGCCCAGGGCTTCCACGACACTGCGGGTCTCGGAGCGGTCCTTGCGGGCGGTCGGGACGAACGTCTCGCCGCCGTCGAGGACCTGTTGGGCCAGGCTGGTCAGCGTGCCATCCGGGCCGATCTCCACGAACACCGCCGCCCCGGTGGCGGTGACGCCGTCGGCGAAGCGGACCGCCTGACGGACGTGGTCCACCCAGTAGTCAACGCTGGTCAGTTGACCAGGCTCGGCGAGGCGGCCGGTGACGTTGGAGACGACCTGAATGGTCGGCTCGTGGAAGACGATGTCGGCCAGTGCCGCACGGAAGTCGGTGAGCATCGGGTCCATGAGCGGGGAGTGGAAGGCGTGGGAGACGCGCAGGCGCTTGGTGCGGGCTGACGTCTGCGTCTCGATGGCGGCGATCGCCGCCTCGGAGCCCGAAACGACCACGGCGGCGGGCCCGTTGACGGCGGCGATCCCCGCCTCCGTCTCGTGTCCGGCGAGCAGCGGCAGGACGTCGGCCTCGGGGGCGGCGATGGCGAGCATCGCCCCGCCGGCCGGGAGGGCCTGCATCAGGCGGGCGCGGTGGGCGACGAGGGTGCAGGCGTCGGCGAGGTCGAATACCCCGGCGACGTGTGCGGCGGCGATCTCACCGACCGAGTGCCCGGCCAGCACGTCCGCGCGGACCCCCAGGGACTCCAGCAGCCGGTAGAGCGCGACCTCGAAGGCGAACAGCGCGGGCTGCGTCAGCCCGGTCTCGCCCAGCACGCCGTCGGCGTCCTCGAACATCACCTCACGCAGCGACCGACCCACCAACGGGTCCAGCACCGCACAGATCTCGTCCAACGCGCTCGCGAACACCGGGAACGCGGCCGCCAGATCGGCACCCATGCCGACCCGCTGGCTCCCCTGCCCGGTGAACAGGAAGGCAAGCCGCCCACCCGCACCGGAACCCGAGATCCCACCGTCCACGGCCAACGCCCGCAGCCCGGCGACCAGTTCGTCCCGGCCGGTGCCCACGACCACCGCACGCCGCTCCAGGTTCGAGCGCTTCACGAGGGCCGCGCCCAGGGCAACGACCGGCGTCTCGGCGGTGACCCAGTCGGCGAGTCGAGCTGCCTGAGCCTGGAGGGCAGAGGCGTTCTTGCCGGAGAGGAGCAGCGGGACGACGGGGAGTTCCGCCGGGTCGCCGGAGGGCGGGGCGGTGGCTTCGCCCTGCTCGATGATGACGTGGGCATTGGTGCCGCTGATCCCGAAGGAGGAGACGGCCGCGCGGCGTGGCGCGCCCTGGTTGCCCCACTGTCGGGCCTGGGTGAGCAGTTCGACCGCGCCCGCCGTCCAGTCGATGTGCGGGGAGGGCTGTTCGGCGTGCAGGGTGCGGGGCAGGATGCCGTTGCGCATCGCCATGACCATCTTGATGATGCCGCCGACACCGGCCGCGGCCTGGCTGTGCCCGATGTTGGACTTCAGGGAACCGAGCCAGAGCGGGTTCTCCTGCGACCGCTCCTGGCCGTAGGTGGCGAGGAGGGCCTGGGCCTCGATCGGGTCACCCAGTGTCGTGCCGGTGCCGTGCGCCTCGACGGCGTCGACCTCGGCGGCCGTGAGGCCGGCGTTGGCGAGGGCCTGCCGGATGACGCGCTGCTGGGACGGGCCGTTGGGGGCGGTGAGACCGTTGGAGGCGCCGTCCTGGTTCAGTGCGCTGCCCTTGACGATCGCGAGGACCTGGTGGCCGTTGCGGCGGGCGTCGGAGAGGCGCTCGACGAGCAGCATGCCCGCGCCCTCGGCCCAGCCGGTGCCGTCGGCATCGGCGGAGAAGGCCTTGCACCGGCCGTCGGCCGCGAGGCCGCGCTGGCGGGAGAACTCGACGAACATGCCCGGGGTGGCCATCACGGTGACACCGCCGGCCAGCGCCAGGTCGCACTCGCCGGAGCGCAGTGCCTGCGCCGCCCAGTGCAGCGCGACGAGCGAGGACGAGCACGCGGTGTCGACGGTGACGGCGGGGCCCTCGAAACCGAAGGTGTAGGACACCCGACCGGTCACCAGGCTGCCGCCGCTGGTCGCGGCCGGTGCGGTGCCGAGACCGTAGTCGTGGTACATCAGGCCGGCGAAGACGCCGGTCCGGCTGCCGCGCAGCGTAGCCGGGTCGACCCCGGCGCGTTCCATCGCCTCCCAGGAGGTCTCCAGCAGCAGGCGCTGCTGCGGGTCCATGGCGAGCGCCTCACGCGGCGAGATCCCGAAGAACCCGGGGTCGAACTCGGCCGCGTCGTAGAGGAACCCGCCCTGACGGGCGTAGGTCTTGCCGGGCGCGCCGGGTACCGGGTCGTAGAGGCCGTCGATGTCCCAGCCGCGGTCGGTCGGGAAGTCCGCGACGGCGTCCCGGCCATGTGCGACCAGCTGCCAGAGGTCCTCGGGCGAGGCGACGCCGCCGGGGTAGCGGCAGGCCATGCCGACGATCGCGATCGGCTCGTCGTCGTGGGGCACGGTGGCGGCGGTGACGGTGGCTTCGGAGGTCCGCGCGCTGCCGAGTTCGGTGGCGAGGTGGTCGGCGACGGCTTGGGCAGTGGGGTAGTCGAAGATCAGCGTGGAGGGCAGCCGGAGCCCGGTCGCCGTGCCGAGGCGGTTGCGGAACTCGACGGCGGTGAGCGAGTCGAACCCGAGGTCCTGGAACTGGCGGTCCGGGGCGATCGCCGACCCGTCGGCGAACCCGAGGACGGCGGCGGCCTGGGTGCGTACCAGCTCGGCCAGTTCGGCCGGGCTGTACACGCCGGCCTTTCCGGCGGCCTTGGCGGCCCGGCGGGGCTTGCCCCGGGTGAGACGCGCGGGGACCAGCGCGGCGTCGTCCGAACGGACGGTCGTGTCGAGGAGGGTGAGGCCTTCGGTGGGGGTGAGGGGTTTGACGCCTGCTTGTTCCATGCGTCGGAGGTCGGTTTCGGTGAGGTCGGCGGCCATGCCGCCGCCGGTCCAGGGGCCCCAGGCGAGGGAGGTGGCTCGTTGTCCGTGGGTGGTGCGGTGGTGGGCGAGGGCGTCGAGGGCTGCGTTGGCGGCGGCGTAGGTGGACTGGCCGGCGTTGCCGAGGGTGCCGGCGAGGGAGGAGTAGAGGACGAACGCGGTGAGGTCGAGGTGCGCGGTGAGTTCGTGCAGGTGCCAGGCGGCGTCGGCCTTCGGCCGCAGGACGGCGTCGAGGCGCTCGGGGGTCTGGGAGGGGAGGAGGCCGTCGTCGAGGATGCCGGCGGTGTGGACGATCGCGGTCGGCGGGTTGGCAGCGACCAGCTCGGCCAGGGCGGCGCGGTCGGTGATGTCGCAGGCGGTGACGCTCACCCGGGCGCCCAGGGCGGTGAGCTGCTCGACCAGCTCGGACGCGCCGGGGGCCTCGGCACCTCGTCGGCTGACCAGCAGCAGCTCACGCACACCGTGGTGGGTGACGAGGTGGCGGGCGGTGAGTGCGCCGAGGCCGCCGGTGCCGCCGGTGATGAGGACGGTGGAGTCCGGCCCGAAGGCGGGTTCGCCGTCTCGGGGGGTGACGGTGGCGCGGGTGAGGCGGGGCGTGAGGAGTTGGCCGCCGCGGACGGCGATCTGGGTCTCGCCGGTGGTCAGGGCCTTGTCGACCGCGTCGTCCGTGTCGGTGTCGGTGTCGATGAGGGTGATGCGTCCGGGTTGTTCGGCTTGGGCGGCGCGGGCCAGGCCCCAGACGGCGGCGTGGGCGAGGTCGATCGGCTCGTCGGCTGTCGTGGCGACGCCGTGGCGGGTGACGACCACCAGTGGGGTGTCGGAGTTCTGGATCGCGGCGAGGACGTGTTCGGCGGTGTGGCGGATGGCGTCCGGGACGGCGAGGCCGTCGGTGGTCGGGACGGTGACGAGCTCGTACGCCGGGATCTCGGCCGTACCACTCGTTACCGCCGTCCACTCCAGTCGGTGGAGCAACTGGGCTGCGCCGGCCGCAGTCAGCTGGTCACCGGTGATCGGCCGCAGCACCAGCTCGCCGACCTCGGCGACGGGCGTGCCCGTGCCGTCGGCGAGGGCGAGTGCGACCGCACCGGTCCCGGCGGGGGTGATGCGCACGCGCAGGGTGGTCGCTCCCTGGGCCAGGACGGCGATGTCCGCCCAGGTGAAGGGCAGATGGGGCTGTCCGGCTGGCAGGAAGTCACCCAGGGCGACGGTGTGCAGGGCCGCGTCGAGCAGAGCGGGGTGGAGGGCGAAGCGTCGGGCGTCGGCGTGCGCGTCGTCGGGAAGGGCGAGCTCGGCGTAGACGTCGCCGTCGAGTCGCCAGGCCGCGGTGAGGCCCTGGAACACCGGCCCGTACTCCAGGCCCATCGCGGCCAGGTCGTCGTACAGTCCGTCGACCGCGACCGGCTGGGCGCCGCGCGGCGGCCAGATGGACAGGTCGAAGGCCGGTGCGGCCGTGGTCCGGGCGAGAAGGCCCCGGGCGTGTTCGGTCCAGGTGTCGGCGTCGTTCGTGCGGGAGTGGACGGCCACGGGGCGTAGGCCGGATTCGTCGGCCGACGTGACCAGTAGCTGGATCTCGACGCTGCCGGTCGCGGGCAGCAGAAGGGGTGTCTGAAGGGTGAGTTCGCGCAGGTGGGGGAGGCCGAGTTCGTCGCCGGCGCGGATGGCGAGTTCGGCGAGGGCGGCGCCGGGGAGGATGACGGTGCCGTTGACGGCGTGGTCGGTGAGCCAGGGCTGGGCGGAGCGGGAGAGGCGGCCGGTGAAGAGGACGGACTCGCCGCCCGCGACCTCGGTGGCGGAGAGCAGGACCGGATGGTCGAGAGTGCCGCGCTGGGTGTGGGTACCGGACTCCAACCAGTAGCGGCTGCGCTGGAATGCGTAGGTGGGCAGGTCGACCCGGCCGGGCGCGGCGGGGGCGAAGTAGGTCGCCCAGTCGACGTCGATGCCGACGGTGTGGAGTCGGGCGAGGGCTTCGAGGAGGGTGCGCGTCTCGTCGCGGTCCTTGCGGGCGGTGGGGACGAAGGTCTCGTCGCCGCCGTCGAGGGTCTGCTGGGCGAGTCCGGCGAGGGTGATGTCGGGGCCGATCTCCAGGAACACCGCCGCTTCGGTGGCGGTGACGCCGTCGGCGAAGCGGACGGCCTGGCGGACGTGGTCCACCCAGTAGTCGGGGGTGGTCAGTTGACCAGGCTCGGCGAGTCGGCCGGTGACGTTGGAGACGACCGGCAGGGTCGGCTCGTGGAAGACGATGTCGGCCAGTGCCGCACGGAAGTCGGCGAGCATCGGGTCCATGAGCGGTGAGTGGAAGGCGTGCGAGACGCGCAGGCGCTTGGTGCGCGCGGTGGTCTGCGTCTCGATGGCGGCGATCGCCGCCTCGGAGCCGGAGACGACCACGGCGGCGGGCCCGTTGACGGCGGCGATCCCCGCCTCCGTCTCGTGTCCGGCGAGCAGCGGCAGGACGTCGGCCTCGGGGGCGGCGATGGCGAGCATCGCCCCGCCGGCCGGGAGGGCCTGCATCAGGCGGGCGCGGTGGGCGACCAGGGTGCAGGCGTCGGCGAGGTCGAACACTCCGGCGACGTGTGCGGCGGCGATCTCACCGACCGAGTGCCCGGCCAGCACGTCCGCGCGAACGCCGAGGGACTCCAGCAGACGGTAGAGCGCGACCTCGAAGGCGAACAGCGCGGGCTGCGTCAGCCCGGTCTCGTTCAGCACACCGTCGGCGTCTTCGAACATCACCTCGCGCAGCGATCGGCCCACCAGCGGGTCCAGCACCGCACAGATCTCGTCCAATGCGTTGGCGAACACCGGGAACGCGGAAGCCAGTTCACGACCCATCCCGACCCGCTGGCTCCCCTGCCCGGTGAACAGGAAGGCGAGCCGCCCACCCGCACCGGAACCCGAGATCCCACCGTCCACGGCCAACGACCGCAGCCCGGCGACCAGTTCGTCCCGGTCCGCACCCACGACCACCGCACGCCGCTCCAGCACCGCACGGCCACCGGCCAGCGCCGCACCGACCACGGTCGGCGAAGTCCCGTCCTGCTCCGCCCAGTCCGCGAGCCGCTCGGCCTGCGCGGCCAGCGAGGCGGCGTCCTTGGCGGACACCAGCCAGGGCACCAGCGGGAGTTCGCCCGCGTGCACCGCAGCGGTATCCGGTTCGCCCTGCTCGATGATGACGTGCGCGTTGGTGCCGCTGATGCCGAAGGAGGAGACGGCGGCGCGGCGCGGCGCGCCGCCGCCGGCCCAGTCCCGGGCCTCGGCCAGCAACTGCACGGTGCCGTCGGACCAGTCGACGTGCGGGGACGGAGCGTCGATGTGGAGACTCTGCGGCAGTACACCGTTGCGCATCGCCATCACCATCTTGATGACGCCTGCGACACCGGCGGCCGCCTGGGTGTGACCGATGTTGGACTTCACCGAGCCGAGCCACAACGGCTTGTCCTGGGAACGCTCCTGGCCGTAGGTGGCGAGCAGCGCCTGGGCCTCGATCGGGTCCCCGAGCGCGGTGCCGGTGCCGTGGGCCTCTACCGCGTCCACGTCCGCAGCCGTCAGCCCGGCGTTCGCGAGCGCCTGGCGGATCACCCGCTGCTGCGAGGGTCCGTTGGGGGCGGTCAGGCCGTTGGACGCGCCGTCCTGGTTGACGGCCGAACCCTTCAGTACGGCGAGCACCTGGTGGCCGTTGCGGCGCGCGTCGGAGAGGCGCTCGACGAGGAGCATGCCGACGCCCTCGCCCCAGCCGGTGCCGTCCGCCCCGGCGGCGAACGCCCGGCAGCGCCCGTCCGGTGACAGGCCGCGCTGGCGGGAGAACTCCACGAACGTGCCCGGGGTGGCCATGACGGTCGCGCCGCCGGCCAGCGCCAGGTCGCACTCGCCGGAGCGCAGCGCCTGGGCCGCGAGGTGCAGGGCGACCAGTGACGACGAGCACGCCGTGTCCACCGTCACTGCCGGGCCCTCGAAGCCGAAGGTGTAGGACACCCGGCCCGAGGCGACGCTGCCGGAGGTGCCGATCCCGATCAGTCCCTCCAACTCAGCAGGTGTGGAGCCGAGTTGGGTGGCGTAGTCGTGGTACATCACACCGGCGAAGACACCGGTCCGGCTGCCGCGCAGCGCGGTCGGGTCGATGCCGGCCCGCTCGACGGCCTCCCACGAGGTCTCCAGCAGCAGGCGCTGCTGCGGGTCGGTCGCGAGCGCCTCGCGCGGCGAGATGCCGAAGAACCCGGGGTCGAACTCGCCCGCGTCGTAGAGGAACCCGCCGTGCCGGGCGTACGAGGTGCCGGCCGTCTCCGGGTTGGGGTCGTAGAGCCGCTCCAGGTCCCAGCCGCGGTCGGTCGGGAACTCGCCGATCGCGTCCGCGCCGGTGGCGATCAGCTGCCACAGCTGCTCCGGCGAGGTGACTCCGCCGGGGTAGCGGCAGGCCATGCCGACGATCGCGATCGGCTCGTCCGCCGCCGTGGTGGCGGCGACGGCCCGGCGGCCACGGGTGTCCTGCTCGCCGGCCAGGTAGTCGGTGACGGCCTGGGCGGACGGGTAGTCGAAGACGAGCGTCGCCGGGAGGCGGAGCCCGGTGGCGGAGTTGAGGCGGTTGCGCAGCTCGACGGCGGTGAGGGAGTCGAAGCCGAGGTCCTGGAACCGGCGGGACGGGTCGACGGCGCTGCCGTCGGCGAAGCCGAGCACCGAGGCGATCTGGTCCCGGACCAACCGCAGCAGCTCCCGGGGGTCGGCGGTGGCGCCGGCCGTCGTAGTGGCGGCCGTGGCGGCGCCCGCCCGGCGGGCCGGGGTCCGGACGAGGCTGCGCAGGACGGCCGCGAGCGTGCCGGCGCGGGCCTGGTCCTGGAGGGCGGGCAGGCTCAGCGCGGCCGGGACGAGTGCCGCCCGGTCACCTGCCGCGGTGGCGTCGAGCAGTGCCAGGCCGTCCTCGACCGGCAGCGGAGTGATGCCGGCCCGTTCCAGACGGCGCAGCTCGGTCTCGCTCAGTTCGCCGCCCATGCCGGGGCCGCCCCAGAGGCCCCAGGAGAGGGAGGTGGCGGGCAGGCCCTGCGCGGCGCGGTGCTGGGCGAGGGCGTCCAGGAAGGTGTTGGCGGCGGCGTAGTTGGCCTGCCCGGGGCTGCCGAGCGTGCCGGAGACGGACGAGAAGAGGACGAACGCCGTCAGCCCGAGGTCACGGGTGAGCTCGTGCAGGTGCCATGCGGCGTCGGCCTTGGGGCGCAGGACGGCGTCGAAGCGTTCGGGGGTGAGGGCCGTGACCACGCCGTCGTCCAGGACTCCGGCGGTGTGGATGACCGCGGTCAGCGGGAGCCCTTCGATCGCCCCGGTCAGGGCGGCCCGGTCGGCGAGGTCGCAGGCGGCGACGGTGACCCGGGCGCCGAGCGCGGTCAGCTCCTCGACCAGGGCGGCCGCGCCGGGGGCGTCGGCTCCGCGCCGGCTGAGCAGGACGAGCGTGCCGACCCCGTGGGCGGTGACCAGGTGGCGGGCGACCAGTGCGCCCAGCGCGCCCGTACCGCCCGTGATCAGGACGATGGAGTCGGGCCCGAAGGCCGGCTCGCCGCTGCTCTCCGGGACGATGGCGCGGGTGAGCCTCGGCACCCGGACCTCACCGACCCGGATCGCCGACTGCGGCTCCCCGGAGGCCACGGCCCCGGCGAGCGCGGCACGCGACAGCGGCGCGTCGTCCACGTCCACCAGCACGAACCGGTCCGGCTGCTCGGCCTGCGCGGCCCGCACCAGACCCCAGACGGCGGCGTGGGCGAGATCCCGCACCGGCTCCGCCGGATCCACCGATACCGCACCCCGTGTCACGACCACCAGACGGCCGTCGGACCGCTCGGCCGCCAGCCAGTCCTGCACGGATGTCAGGACGGTGTCCACCGCCGTGCGGACCGCCTCGGGGACGGACGCGCCGGACGCGGGCAGCTCCAGGAGGACCTGGGTGAAGGACTCCCGGGCGGCCGGCCCGGCAGGCACCCAGTCCAGCTGGAACAACGAGCGCTGGGCGGCGGTGGACCGCGCTGCCGACTGCGCGCGCAGGGTGAGCGAGCCGATCTCGGCGACAGGCGCTCCGGCGGCGTCCGCCATGGCCACGGCGACGACGCCGGTCGAGCCGGTCGGGGTGACCTTGACCCGC
The DNA here is from genome assembly GCF_040655255.1 of Kitasatospora sp. NPDC050463. NCBI lineage: Bacteria > Bacillati > Actinomycetota > Actinomycetes > Kitasatosporales > Streptomycetaceae > Kitasatospora > Kitasatospora sp. NPDC050463. The sequence continues at coordinate 21,516 of NZ_JBFAJO010000065.1, read as the reverse complement.
AGCACGGTCGCGCCGGTGGCGTGCAGGGACAGCCGCTCCCAGGCGAACGGCAGGTAGGGCCGGCCGGGCTCGGCGCGCGGGAGCAGGCCGTCCAGGGCGACGGCGTGCAGGGCGGCGTCGAGCAGCGCGGGGTGCAGGCCGAACCGTCGGGCGTCGGCGTGGGCGTCCTCGGGGAGGGAGATCTCGGCGTAGACGTCGCCGTCGAGTCGCCAGGCGGCGGTGAGGCCCTGGAAGGCCGGGCCGTAGCCGACACCGGTCGCGGCGAGGTCCGGGTAGAGCTCGTCCACGGCGAGCGGCTCGGCGCCCGGCGGCGGCCAGGCGGCGAGGTCGTACGCGGGCGCGTCGGTGGCGGGGGCGAGGAAGCCCTGGGCGTTGCGGGCCCAGTCCGGGGCCTCCTCGGTCCGGGAGTGGACGGCCACCGGTCGGCGGCCGGACGGTTCGGCAGCGGCGACGACCACCTGGAGCTGGAGGCTGCCACTGGCCGGCAGAACCATCGGCGTGCTGAGAGTGAGCTCGTCCAGCACGGGGCTGCCGACCTCCTCGCCGGCCCGCAGGGCGAGTTCGGCGAGAGCGGCGCCGGGGACGACCACGGCGTCGTTGACGGTGTGGTCGGCGAGCCAGGGCTGGGCGGCCAGCGAGAGGCGGCCGGTGAGCGTGAGGCCGTCGGAGTCCGGGGCGGGGACGAGGGCGCTGAGCAGAGGGTGATCGACGGCGCCCAGACCGGCGAACGTCACGTCACCGGCGGGCAGGCTCTGGTCGAGCCAGTAGCGGCTGCGCTGGAAGGCGTAGGTGGGGAGGTCGACGTGGCCGGTGGCGGCGGCGGGGGTGAAGTATGTCGCCCAGTCGACGTCGATGCCGATGGTGTGGAGTCGGGCGAGGGCTTCGAGGAGGGTGCGGTTCTCGGAGCGGTCCTTGCGGGCGGTGGGGACGAAGGTCTCGTCGCCGCCGTCGAGGGTCTGCTGGGCGAGTCCGGTCAGCGTGCCGTCGGGGCCGATCTCCAGGAATACCGCCGCTTCGGTGGCGGTGATGCCGTCGGCGAAGCGGACCGCCTGGCGGACGTGGTCCACCCAGTAGTCGAGGGTGGTCAGTTGGCCGGGTTCGGCGAGGCGGCCGGTGACGTTGGAGACGACCGGCAGAGTCGGCTCGTGGAAGGTCACCGTGCCGATGGCGTCCCGGAAGTCGGCCAGCATCGGGTCCATGAGCGGCGAGTGGAAGGCGTGCGAGACCCGCAGGCGCTTGGTCCGCGCGGATGCCTGTGCCTCGATGGCGGCGATCGCCGCCTCACTGCCCGAAACGACCACGGCGGCGGGCCCGTTGACGGCGGCGATCCCCGCCTCGGCCTCGTGTCCGGCGAGCAGCGGCAGGACGTCGGTCTCGGTCGCGGCGATGGCGAGCATCGCCCCACCGGCGGGCAGCGCCTGCATCAGGCGTGCCCGGTGGGCGACCAGGGTGCAGGCGTCGGCCAGGTCGAACACTCCGGCGACGTATGCGGCGGCGATCTCACCGACGGAGTGCCCGGCCAGGACGTCCGCGCGAACGCCGAGGGACTCCAGCAGCCGGTAGAGCGCGACCTCGAAGGCGAACAGCGCGGGCTGCGTCAGCCCCGTCTCGCCCAGCACGCCGTCGGCGTCTTCGAACATCACCTCCCGCAGCGACCGGCCCACCAACGGGTCCAGCACCGCACAGATCTCGTCCACCGCGCTCGCGAACACCGGGAACGCGGAAGCCAGTTCACGACCCATCCCGACCCGCTGGCTCCCCTGCCCGGTGAACAGGAAGGCGAGCCGCCCACCCGCACCGGAACCCGAGATCCCACCGTCCACGGCCAACGCCCGCAGCCCGGCGACCAGTTCCTCCCGGTCCGCGCCCACGACCACCGCACGCCGCTCCAGCACCGCACGGCCACCCGCGAGCGCCGCACCGACCACAGCCGCCGAAGTCCCGTCCTGCTCCGCCCAGTCGGCGAGCCGCGAGGCCTGCGCCCGCAGCGCCTCGTCGTCGGCTGCGGACACGAGCCAGGGCACCAGCGGAAGTTCGCCTGTGCTCACCGGCGAGGTCTCCGGCTCGCCCTGTTCCAGGATGACGTGGGCGTTGGTGCCGCTGACGCCGAACGACGAGACGCCGGCCCGGCGCGGGCGTCCGTCCTCAGGCCACTCGCGCGCCTCGCGCAGCAGTTCGACGGCGCCGGCCGTCCAGTCCACGTGGGGTGAGGACTCGTCCACGTGCAGGGTCTGCGGCAGCACGCCGTGCCGCATCGCCATGATCATCTTGATGATGCCGCCGACCCCGGCAGCCGCCTGCGAGTGGCCGATGTTGGACTTCAGGGAGCCGAGCCACAACGGCTGCTCCTCGGCACGGTCCTGGCCGTAGGTGGCGAGCAGGGCCTGGGCCTCGATCGGGTCACCCAGCACCGTGCCGGTGCCGTGCGCCTCCACCGCGTCCACCTCGGCCGCCGCCAGGCCCGCGTTGACCAGCGCCTGCCGGATCACCCGCTCCTGCGCGGGGCCGTTGGGGGCGGTCAGACCGTTGGAGGCGCCGTCCTGGTTGATCGCCGAACCGCGCACCACCGCGAGCACCCGGTGGCCGTTGCGGCGGGCGTCGGAGAGCCGCTCGACGAGCAGCATGCCCGCGCCCTCGGCCCAGCCGGTGCCGTCCGCCGAGGCCGAGAAGGCCTTGCAGCGCCCGTCGGCGGCCAGGCCGCGCTGGCGCGAGAACTCGACGAAGACACCCGGGGTCGCCATCACGGTGACGCCACCCGCCAGCGCGAGGTCGCACTCGCCCGAGCGCAGCGCCTGGGCCGCGAGGTGCAGGGCGACCAGCGAGGACGAGCAGGCCGTGTCCACCGTCACCGCCGGGCCCTCGAAGCCGAAGGTGTAGGACACCCGGCCCGAGGCGATGCTGCCCGCGCTGCCGTTGATGACGAAACCCTCGAAGCCCTCGGGCGCCTGCGGGAGCCGGCCGCCGTAGTCGTGGTACATCACGCCGGCGAAGACGCCGGTCCGGCTGCCGCGCAGACCGGTCGGGTCGATGCCTGCCCGCTCGACGGCCTCCCAGGAGGTCTCCAGCAACAGGCGCTGCTGCGGGTCCATCGCGGTCGCCTCGCGCGGCGAGATGCCGAAGAACGCCGGGTCGAAGCGGTCCGCGTCGTGCAGGAAGCCGCCCTCGCGGGTGTAACTGGTGCCGGGGTGGTCGGGGTCGGGGTGGTACAGGTGGTCGAGGTCCCAGCCACGGTTGACCGGGAAGCCGGTGATCGCCTCGCCGCCCCGGGTCAACAGGCTCCAGAGGTCCTCGGGCGAGGCGATGTCGCCGGGGTAGCGGCAGGCCATGCCGACGATCGCGATCGGCTCGTCGAGCGGCGCCGTCCGGGCGACGGTGGTGGTGCGTGCCCTCGCGGTGCCGGTGAGCTGCTCGTAGAGGTGGTCGGCGAGGCCCTCGACCGTGGGGAAGTTGAACAGCAGGGTGGCGGACAGGCGCAGGCCGGTGGCGGCGTTGAGGCGGTTGCGCAGCTCGACGGCGCTGAGCGAGTCGAAGCCCAGCTCCTTGAACGCGGCCCCGGTGTCGACGGTGGTGGCGTCCTGGTGGCCGAGGACGAGGGCCGCGTTGGTGCGGATGAGGCCGATCAGCGCGCCGCGGTCGGCGAGGGCGAGGCCGGCGGCGCGGGCGGTGTCGGCAGCGGTCGCGCGCCGGACCGGCGCACGGACCAGGCCGCGGAAGACGGCCGGGATGTCGTCCTGGCGGCGCAGCGCGGCGGTGTCCAGCCGGGCGAGGACCGGGACGGCGGTGTCGAGCCCCAGCGCGGCGTCGAAGAGCGCGAGGCCTTCGGCGGCGGGCATCGGGGCGATGCCGGTCCGGCCGAGCCGTGCCCGGTCGGCGTCGCCGAGGGCGCCCGCCATGCCGGCGTCGAGCTCCCAGAGGCCCCAGGCGAGCGCCACGGCGGGCAGGCCCTCGGCGCGGCGGCGCAGGGCGAGGGCGTCCAGGTAGACGTTGGCGGCGGCGTAGTTGGCCTGGCCGGCGCTGCCGATGGTGCCCGCGACGGACGAGTGCAGCACGAAGGCGGCCAGGCCGAGGTCCCGGGTCAGCTCGTGCAGGTGCAGGGCGGCGTCGGCCTTGGGAGCGAAGACGCGGTCGATCCGCTCGCGGCTCAGCGAGGTGACGGCGCCGTCGTCGACGATCCCGGCGAGGTGGACGACGGCCGTCAGCGGCCGGTCGGCGGGGACGCCGGCGAGCAGGGCGGCGACCTCGGAGCGGTCGGAGACGTCGCAGGCGGCGAGCGTCACCTCGGCGCCGAGCGCGGCGAGTTCGGCCGCCAGGGCGTCGGCGCCCGGTGCGGCGGCGCCTCGGCGACCGGCCAGCAGCAGGTGCCGGACGCCGTACTCGGCGACGAGGCGGCGGGCGAACAGGGCGCCCAGCTCGCCGGTGCCACCGGTGAGCAGCACCGTGCCGGCGGGGTCGCCGAACGGGGCCTCGCCGCCGCCGTCGGCGGGCGCGGTGGCGGGGACCAGACGCGGCACGTGCACCGTGCCGGCCCGGAGCGCCAGCTGCGGCTCCCCGGAGGCACAGGCCCGCACCAGGGCGGCCTCGGAGTCGGGGTGGCCGTCGGTGTCGACCAGGACGAACCGGCCCGCGTGCTCGGACTGCACGGAGCGGACCAGGCCCCAGACCGGGGCGGTCGAGAGGTCCGGTACGTCCCCGTCCACGGCGGCGACCGCGCCGCCGGTCACGAGGGCCAGCCGGGCGTGGCCGAGCCGCTCGTCCGCCAGCCACTCCTGGAGCAGCTCCAGCGCCCGGTGGACGGGCTCGTGGGCGTCGCCGGCGGCGATGCGGACGAGGACCAGCTCGGGCACCGCGTCGGCGACGGCCTCGCCCAGCGCGGCCGGGTCGTCGAGGACCACGGCGGAGCCGGTGGCGGCGGCCGGGGCGGTGGCCGCCGCGAGGGCGGGCCACGCCACCTCGTAGGGGGTGGCACCGGCGGGGCGGACGGGGGAGGCCGGCCGGACCGCCAGCGACTCCACGGCCAGTACCGGCGCGCCGGACCGGTCGGAGACACTGAGCGCCAGCTCACCGGCTCCGGTCGCCACCGTGCGGACCCGCAGCGAGGTCGCGCCTGCCGCGTGCAGCGCCACACCGGACCAGGCGAAGGGCAGATGGGGGCGGCCGGGGGCGGGTGCGGGGAGCAGGTCGCCGAGGGTGATCGAGTGCAGGGCGGCGTCGAGCAGTGCGGGGTGCAGGCCGAACCGCCGGGCGTCGGCGTGGGCGTCCTCGGGGAGGTCGATCTCGGCGTAGACGTCGCCGTCGAGTCGCCAGGCTGCGGTGAGGCCCTGGAAGACGGGGCCGTAGTCCAGGCCGGTGGCGGTCAGGTCCTCGTAGAGCCGTTCGACGTCGATCGGGAGCGCCCCGGTCGGCGGCCAGGCGGCCAGGTCGGTGGTGGGCGCGTCGGTGGTGGGGGCGAGGACGCCCTGCGCGTGCCGTTGCCAGGTGTCGGCGTCCTGCGGGCGGGAGTGAACGGTGACGGCGCGGCGCCCGGTCGCGTCCGGGTCGGCCACGACCACCTGCAGCTGGACCGGCCGGTCCGGTGCGATGGCGAGCGGCGCCTCCAGGGTCAGCTCGGTGACGGCCGTGCAGTCCTCGGTCTCGGCGGCCGCCCGGAGGGCGAGTTCGAGGAACGCCGTGCCGGGGAGGACGACCACGTCGTTGACGGTGTGGTCGGCGAGCCAGGGGTGGGTCTTGAGCGAGAGGCGGCCGGTGAGGGTGAGGCCCTCGGAGTCCGGGGCGGGGACCAGGGCGCTGAGCAGCGGGTGGTCCACGACGCCCAGACCGGCGGACGTGACGTCGCCGCCGGCGGGGCTGACCGAGTCGAGCCAGAAGTGCTGATGCTGGAAGGCGTAGGTGGGCAGGTCGAGGCGGCGCGCGGGGGTGAGCAGCGGCGACCAGTCGACGGGCAGACCGGTGGTGTGGAGTCGGGCGAGGGCTTCGAGGAGGGTGCGGGTCTCGTCGCGGTCCTTGCGGGTGGTGGGGACGAACGTCTCGCCGCCGTCGAGGGTCTGCTGGGCGAGTCCGGTCAGCGTGCCGTCGGGGCCGATCTCCAGGAACACGGAGCCCTGAGTGGCGGTGACGCCGTCGGCGAACCGCACCGCCTGGCGGACGTGGTCCACCCAGTAGTCAACGCTGGTCAGTTGACCAGGATCGGCCAGGCGGCCGGTGACGTTGGAGACGACCTGAATGGTCGGCTCGTGGAAGACGATGTCGGCCAGTGCCGCACGGAAGTCGGCCAGCATCGGGTCCATGAGCGGGGAGTGGAAGGCGTGCGACACCCGCAGCCGCTTGGTGCGCGCAGTGGTCTGCGCCTCGATCGCGGCGATCGCCGCCTCGGAACCCGAAACCACCACGGCGGAGGGCCCGTTGACGGCGGCGATCCCCGCCTCCGCCTCGTGCCCGGCGAGCAGCGGCAGGACGTCGGCCTCGGTAGCGGCGATGGCCAGCATCGCCCCGCCGGCGGGCAGGGCCTGCATCAGCCGGGCGCGGTGAGCGACGAGCGTGCAGGCGTCGGCCAGGTCGAAGACCCCGGCGACGTGCGCGGCGGCGATCTCACCGACGGAGTGCCCGGCCAGGACGTCCGCGCGGACACCCAGGGACTCCAGCAGCCGGTACAACGCCACCTCGAAGGCGAACAACGTCGGCTGCGTCAGCCCCGTCTTGCCCAGCACACCCTCGGCGTCCTCGAACATCACCTCACGCAGCGACCGGCCCACCAACGGGTCCAGCACCGCACAGATCTCGTCCAACGCCGTCGCGAACACCGGGAACGCGGCCGCGAGGTCGGCACCCATGCCGACCCGCTGGCTCCCCTGCCCGGTGAACAGGAAGGCAAGCCGCCCACCCGCACCGGAGCCGGTCACCAGCCCCGGAGCGGCCTCGCCCGCCGCCAACGTCCGCAGCCCGGCGACCAGTTCGTCCCGGCTCGCGCCCAGGATCACCGCACGCTGCTCCAGCGTGCTCCGGCCGGTTGCCAAGGACCAGGCGAGCGCCGGATCGTCGAGCTCCGGCTGCTCGGCCACCCAGGTGTCCAGGCGGGTGGCCTGGGCCCGCAGCGCCTCGGGGCCCTTCGCCGACATCAGCCAGGGCAGCAGCGGGAGTTCAGGCGCCTTGGCCGAAGCCTCCTCGACGGGTTCGCCCTGCTCGATGATGACGTGTGCGTTGGTGCCGCTGACGCCGAAGGAGGAGACGGCCGCCCGGCGCGGGTGTCCTTCCTCGGGCCACTCGCGCGCCTCGCGCAGCAGCTCGACGGCGCCGGCCTCCCAGTCGACGTGCGGCGAGGGCTCGCCCACGTGGAGGGTCTGCGGCAGCACGCCGTTGCGCATCGCCATGACCATCTTGATGATGCCGCCGACCCCGGCCGCGGCCTGGGCGTGCCCGATGTTGGACTTCATCGAGCCGAGCCAGAGCGGCTTGTCCTGGGAACGCTTCTGGCCGTACGTGGCGAGGAGGGCCTGAGCTTCGATCGGGTCGCCGAGCGCGGTGCCGGTGCCGTGCGCCTCGACGGCGTCGACCTCGGCGGCCGTGAGGCCGGCGTTGGCGAGGGCCTGGCGGATGACGCGCTGCTGGGACGGTCCGTTGGGGGCGGTCAGGCCGTTGGAGGCGCCGTCCTGGTTGATCGCCGAGCCGCGGACGACCGCGAGCACCCGGTGGCCGTTGCGGCGGGCGTCGGACAGCCGCTCGACGACCAGGACGCCGACGCCCTCGGCCCAGCCGGTGCCGTCGGCGTCGGCGGAGAAGGCCCGGCAGCGGCCGTCGGTGGAGAGGCCGCGCTGGCGGGAGAACTCGACGAACGTCCCCGGCGTGGCCATCACCATCGCGCCACCGGCGAGCGCCAGGTCGCACTCGCCCGAACGCAGGGCCTGGACGGCCAGGTGGAGGGCGACCAGCGACGAGGAGCAGGCCGTGTCGACCGTGACGGCCGGGCCCTCGAAGCCGAAGGTGTACGAGACGCGACCCGAGGCGACGCTGGCCAGCCCGCCCGTCAGCAGGTAGCCCTCGACGTTCTCCGGGGCCTCGTGCCGGCGCGGGCCGTACTCCTGCGGCGCGATGCCGGTGAACACGCCGGTTCGGCTGCCGCGCAGGTCGGCGGGGTCGAGATGGGCGTACTCGATGGCCTCCCAGGAGGTCTCCAGCAGCAGGCGCTGCTGCGGGTCCATGGCCAGCGCCTCACGCGGCGAGATCCCGAAGAAGGCCGCGTCGAACTGCCCGGCCTCGTGCAGGAAGCCGCCGTGTCGGGTGTAGACGGTGCCGCGGTGGTCCGGGTCGGGGTGGTAGAGCTTCTCCAGGTCCCAGCCGCGGTCGGTGGGGAAGCCGCTGATGGCGTCGGTGCCGGTCGCCACGAGGTGCCAGAGGTCTTCGGGCGAGCCGACGCCGCCGGGGTAGCGGCAGCCCATGCCGACGATCGCGATCGGTTCGTCGGCGGCGATCGCGACGGCGTGCGCGACCGGTCCGGCGGTGCTGTCGCCGAGGAGCTCGGTGCGGAGGAAGTCCGCGAGGGCGGCCGGCGAGGGGTAGTCGTACAGCAGTGAGCTGGGCAGCTGGAGCCCGGTGGCGGCCTTCAGCTTGTTCCGGAGCTCGACCGCCGTCAGCGAGTCGAAGCCGGCGGCCTTGAAAGCGCCGTCCGCGCTGATCACGCCGGGGGTCACATGGCCGAGGACCAGGGCGGCCTGGCTGCGCACCAGGTCCAGCAGGGCGCGCTCCTGCTCGTCCGTGGCCAGGCCGCGCAGCCGCTGCGCGAGCGTGCTCTCGGCGGGCCGGGCACCGGTCGGGAGGGTCTGCTCGGCCGGGGTGCCCAGCAGCGAGCGCAGCAGGGCGGGGGCGGAGGCGTCGAGCCGGGCCAGGTCGAGCCGGGCCGGGACGGTCAGCGCGGCCCCGCCGGACAGCGCGGCGTCGAAGAGCGAGATGCCCGCGAGCTGCGGCAGCGGGGCGATGCCCAGGCGCGTCCAGCGGGCCAGTGCGGTGGTGTCGAGCCGGCCGGCCATGCCGTCGGAGCCGGTGGTGTCCTCCCAGAGGCCCCAGGCCAGCGAGGTCACCGGGAGGCCGAGGGCGTGGCGGTGGCGGGCGAGCCCGTCCAGGAAGGCGTTGGCAGCGGCGTAGTTGGCCTGGCCGGCGCTCCCGAGGGTGGCGGCTACGGAGGAGAACAGCACGAACGCGCTCAGGTCGCGGTCACGGGTCAGCTCGTGCAGCAGCCAGGCGGTGTCCGCCTTCGGCCGCCACACGGTGTCCAGCCGCTCCTCGGAGAGCCCGGGCAGGGTGCCGTCGTCGAGGACACCGGCGGCGTGCACGACGCCGGTCAGCGTGTCCAGCGAGCCGACCAGCGCGGCGAGCGCCGCCCGGTCGGTCACGTCGCAGGCGACCAGCTGGGCGCGGACGCCGAGTTCGGCCAGCTCCGCCACCAGCTCGGCCGCGCCCGGGGCCTGCGGACCGCGGCGGCCGGCCAGGACGAGGTGGCGCACGCCGTGAGCGGTGGCGAGGTGGCGGGCGAAGAGCCGGCCCAGCGCGCCGGTGGCGCCGGTGATCAGCACGGTGCCGTCGGCCGGCCACGGGGTGTCGGCCGCGGCGGGGGCCCGCTCGTCGCGCCGGACCAGCCGGGGAACGAGGACGCGGCCCTCGCGGACGGCCAGTTGGGGCTCGTCGGCGGAGTGCGCGAGGGCGGCGGTGACGGCCGCGCCGTCGGGTCGCTCACCGTCGTGGTCGACCAGGACGAACCGGCCGGGGTACTCGGTCTGAACCGATCGGACCAGCCCCCAGACGGCGGACGCGGCAGCGTCGACGGTGGGACCGGTCGCTCTCCGGGTCACCACGACCAGGCGGGTGGTCTCGGGGTGTTCCTCGGCAAGCCAGGCCTGGACGGCCGTGAGGACCCGCCCGACCGCGGTGCGCGCGCGGGCGGCGAGGTCGGTGCCTTCCTCGGTCTCCCCGGTGGTCGCTCCGGTCGCTTCGGCCTCGTCGAGGACCCACGGCAGCAGCATGTCCTCGGCCGCCGCGCGGCTCCGGGCCGGGCCGGAGGCGGGGATCCAGTCGACGCCGAACAGGCCGGTGAGGTCGGTCGGACGGGCGGCGGGCACGCTCGGAACGAGCCAGAAGCGCTGGTGCTGGAAGGCGTAGGTGGGCAGGTCGACCCGGCGGGGCGCGACGGGGGCGAAGTAGGTCGCCCAGTCGACGTCGATGCCCACGGTGTGGAGCCGACCCAGGGCTTCCACGACACTGCGGGTCTCGGAGCGGTCCTTACGAGTGGTGGGGACGAAGGTCTCGTCGCCGCCGTCGAGGGTCTGCTGGGCGAGGCCGGTGAGGGTGGTGTCGGGGCCGATCTCCAGGAACACCGCCGCTTCGGTGGCGGTGACGCCGTCGGCGAAGCGGACGGCGTGGCGGACGTGGTCCACCCAGTAGTCAGCGTTGGTCAGTTGGCCGGGTTCGGCCAGGCGGCCGGTGACGTTGGAGACGACCGGCAGAGTCGGCTCGTGGAAGTCGATGTCGGCCAGCGTCGCACGGAAGTCGGCGAGCATCGGGTCCATGAGCGGGGAGTGGAAGGCGTGCGAGACGCGCAGGCGCTTGGTGCGCGCGGTGGTCTGCGTCTCGATGGCGGCGATCGCCGCCTCACTGCCCGAAACGACCACGGCGGCGGGCCCGTTGACGGCAGCGATCCCCGCCTCGGCCTCGTGTCCGGCGAGCAGCGGCAGCACCTCGTCCTCGGTGGCGGCGATGGCGAGCATCGCCCCACCGGCCGGCAGCGCCTGCATCAGCCGGGCCCGGTGAGTAACCAGGGTGCAGGCCTCGGCGAGGTCGAAGACCCCGGCGACGTGGGCGGCGGCGATCTCGCCGACCGAGTGCCCGGCCAGCACGTCCGCGCGGACGCCGAGCGACTCCAGCAGCCGGTACAGCGCGACCTCGAAGGCGAACAGCGCGGGCTGTGTCAGCCCCGTCTCGCCCAGCACGCCGTCGGCGTCCTCGAACATCACCTCGCGCAGCGGCCGGCCCACCAACGGGTCCAGGATCTGGCAGATCTCGTCCAACGCGCTCGCGAACACCGGGAACGCGGCCGCCAGGTCGGCACCCATGCCGACCCGCTGGCTCCCCTGCCCGGTGAACAGGAAGGCGAGCCGCCCACCCGCACCGGGACCCGAGATCCCGCCGTCCGCTGCCAACGCCCGCAGCCCCGCGACCAGTTCCTCCCGGTCCGCACCCACGACCACCGCACGCCGCTCCAGCACCGCACGGCCACCGGCCAGCGCAGCACCGACCACAGTCGGCGAAACGTCGTCCAGCTCCGCCCAGTCCGCCAACCGCTCAGCCTGCGCGGCCAGCGAGGCGGCGTCCTTGGCGGACACCAGCCAAGGCACCAGCGGGAGTTCAGCTGAATCCGCCGAAGTCTCCTCGACGGGTTCGCCCTGCTCGATGATCACGTGGGCGTTGGTGCCGCTGATCCCGAAGGAGGAGACGGCCGCCCGGCGCGGACGTCCGTCCTCGGGCCACTCGCGCGCCTCGCGCAGCAGCTCGACGGCGCCGGCCTCCCAGTCGACGTGCGGCGACGGTGCGTCCACGTGGAGGGTCTGCGGCAGCATGCCGTTGCGCATCGCCATGACCATCTTGATGATGCCGCCGACACCGGCCGCGGCCTGGCTGTGGCCGATGTTGGACTTCAGGGAGCCGAGCCAGACCGGTCGGTCCTCGGCACGGTCCTGGCCGTAGGTGGCGAGCAGGGCCTGGGCCTCGATCGGGTCGCCCAGGACCGTGCCGGTGCCGTGCGCCTCGACCGCGTCCACGTCGGCGGCCGTGAGGCCGGCGTTGGCGAGGGCCTGCCGGATGACGCGCTGCTGCGAGGGGCCGTTGGGGGCGGTCAGGCCGTTGGAGGCGCCGTCCTGGTTGACGGCGGAGCCCCTGAGGACCGCGAGCACCTGGTGCCCGTTGCGGCGGGCGTCGGAGAGCCGCTCGACGAGCAGCACGCCCGCGCCCTCGGCCCAGCCGGTCCCGTCGGCGGAGTCGGAGAAGGCGCGGCAGCGGCCGTCCACCGAGACGCCGCGCTGGCGGGAGAACTCGACGAACATGCCGGGCGTCGACATCACGGTGACACCGCCGGCCAGTGCCAGGTCGCAGTCCCCGGAGCGCAGCGCCTGCGCCGCGAGGTGCAGGGCGACCAGGGAGGACGAGCAGGCGGTGTCGACGGTGACGGCGGGGCCCTCGAAGCCGAAGGTGTAGGACACCCGGCCCGAGGTCACGCTGCCGGAGGTGCCGGTGAGGACGTAGCCCTCGGCGACGCCGGCGGCCTCGTGCAGGCGGGGGCCGTAGTCGGGCGCCATCGCGCCGGCGAAGACGCCGGTGCGGCTGCCGCGCAGGGTGGCCGGGTCGATACCGGCCCGCTCCATCGCCTCCCAGGAGGTCTCCAGCAGCAGGCGCTGCTGCGGGTCCATGGCCAGCGCCTCACGCGGCGAGATCCCGAAGAAGGCGGCGTCGAACTCGGTGGCGCCGGTCAGGAAACCGCCGTGCCGGGTGTAGGTGGTGCCGCTGTGCTCCGGGTCCGGGTTGTACAGCCGGGCGAGGTCCCAGCCGCGGTCGGCGGGGAACTCGCCGACCGCGTCGGTGGCGGTGGCGACCAGGTGCCAGAGGTCCTCGGGCGAGCCGACGCCGCCGGGGAAGCGGCAGGCCATCGAGACGATCGCGATCGGCTCGTCGGGCGCGGCCGGGGCGCGGACGGCGACGGCGGCCGCCTCGGCGCCACCGAGCAGTTCGTCGCGCAGGAAGCCGGCCAGGCCGGCCGGGGACGGGTAGTCGTAGACCAGCGAGCTCGGCAGGGCCAGGCCGAGCGCGGTGGAGAGCCGGTTGCGCAGTTCGACGCCGCTCAGCGAGTCGAAGCCGAGCTCCTTGAACGAGGCGCCGGTGTTGACACCGGCCGAGGAGGTGTGGCCGAGGATGAGCGCGATGCTGTCGCGGATCAGTTCCAGCAGCGTCCGGTCCTGCTCGTGCGGCGCGCGGCCGGCCAGCCGCCCGGCCCAGGACCGGGCCGCATCGGAGCCCAGCACCGGGACCGTCGGCACGGCCGGCAGCGGCGCGGACGGCAGTGCGGGCGCCGACTCGCCGTGCCCGGCCGGTCCGGCCGGGAGCCAGTGGTACTCCCGCTGGAAGGCGTAGGTGGGCAGCGGGAGCCGGTCGGCCGTGGCGCCGGGGTAGAGGGTGTCCCAGTCCGTCCGGGCGCCCCGGACGTGGAGCGTGGCGAGCGCGCGGGCGAGGGTGGCGACCTCGGGGCGGTTGTCGCGCAGCGCCGCGACGAACGTGACGCCGGCATCGGCCGCCGCGGCGGCGCCCGCGTCGTCCTGCGGCAGGCAGCGGCCGCCGAGCGCGGTCAGGACCGAGCCCGGGCCGATCTCGGCGAAGGTGGTGACGCCGTCCTCGGCCAGCGCGCGGATGCCGTCGGCGAAGCGGACGGCGTCGCGGACGTGGCGGACCCAGTGCTCGGGCGAGCACAGCTCCCGGCCGGTGACCAGGGTGCCGGTCAGGTTGGAGACGACCGGCACGGTCGGTTCGCGGTACTCCAGGCTCTCCGCGACCTGCCGGAACTCCGCCAGCATCGGCTCCATCAGCGGGGAGTGGAAGGCGTGCGAGACCCGCAGCCGGTGGGTCTTGCGGCCGAGGGCACGGAACTCCTCGGCGACGGCGGCGACCTGCGCCTCGTCGCCGGAGAGCACCACCGAGTCCGGGGCGTTGAGGGCGGCGATGCCGACGGCGTGCGCGCGGTCGGCGAGCAGCAGCAGGACTTCGTCCTCGGTCGCCTCGACGGCGACCATCGCCCCGCCGGCCGGCAGGGCCTGCATCAGCCGGCCGCGGGCGGCGACCAGCGCGCAGGCGTCGGCGAGGGTGAGCACCCCGGCGACGTGGGCGGCGGCGAGCTCGCCGATGGAGTGGCCGACCAGCCGGTCGGGGCGCACGCCCCAGTGCGCCAGCAGCCGGGTGAGCGCGACCTCGAAGGCGAACAGCGCGGGCTGGGTGTAGTCGGTGCGGTCGAGCAGCTCGGCGTCGGGGGAGCCCTCGGCGGCGAACATCACGTCCAGTAGCGGACGGTCGAGCCGGGGCGCGAAGGCGGCCGCGATCTCGTCCAGCGCCCGGGCGAACTCCGGGTGGGCGTCGTAGAGTTCGCGGCCCATGCCGGGGCGCTGGCTGCCCTGGCCGGAGTAGAGGAAGGCGATCCGGCCGGAGCCGGCCCGGCCGGTCACCAGCTCGGCGGCGGGCTCGCCCCCGGCGAGCCGCGCCAGCGCGCCGGCGAGGGCGGCGGCCGGTTCGTCCGCGCCGTCCAGGACGACGGCCGCCCGGTGGGCGAACGCGGTGCGGGTGGTGGCCAGGGCGTGCGCGAGGGCGACCGGGTCGGTGCCGGGCGCGGCGGCGAGGTGGTCCCGCAGCCGGCCGGCCTGGCCGCGCAGGGCGGCCTCGCTGTGCGCTGCCAGCGGGACGATCAGCGGTCCGGCGGCGTGCCGGAGCGGCTCGTCCGCCGGCGTCTCCCGCGGGTACTCGGCGAGGACGACGTGGCAGTTGGTGCCGCCCATGCCGAACGAGCTGACGCCGGCGACCAGCGGGACGTCGGCCCGCGGCCAGGGGCCCAGCTCGGTGGCGACCCGCAGGTTCAGCTCGTCGAAGGGGATGAGCGGGCTGGGCGTCTCGAAGTTGAGCGAGGCGGGCAGCTGCCGGTGGCTGATGGCCAGCACGGTCTTCAGCAGGCCGACGATGCCGGCCGCGCCCTCCAGGTGGCCGACGTTGGTCTTCGCCGAGCCGACCAGCAGCGGCTGGCCGGGCTCCTTGGCCGCGCCGATGGCGGTGCCGAGCGCGCGGGCCTCGATCGGGTCGCCGACCTTGGTGCCGGTGCCGTGCAGCTCGACGAACTGGATGTCCGCCGGGTCGACGCCGGCGCGCCGGTGGGCGAGCCGGACGACCTCCTCCTGGGCGTGCTGGTCGGGGACGGTCAGCCCCTCGGCGGCGCCGTCGCTGTTGACGGCACTGCCGGCGATCACCGCGTGGATCCGGTCGCCGTCGGCCAGCGCGCGGTCGAGCGGCTTGAGGACGACCATGCCGCCGCCCTCGCCGCGGACGTACCCGTTGGCGCGGGCGTCGAAGGTGAAGCACCTGCCGTCCGGTGACAGCGCGCCGAACCGGGCGGCGGCGATCGTGCTCTCCGGCGTCAGGTTGAGGTTCACGCCGCCGACCAGGGCGAGGTCGGACTCGCCCCGGCGCAGGCTCTCGCAGGCCAGGTGGACGGCGGTGAGCGAGGCGGACTGCGCCGAGTCGACGGTGAGGCTGGGGCCGTGCAGACCGAGCGCGTAGGAGACCCGGTTGGCGAGCAGGGCGCGGCTGACGCCGGCCAGGCTGTGCCGGGTCAGCGCGGTCGCGCCGCCGCCCTGCAGCAGGGCGGCGTAGTCGCACGCCATGGCGCCAACGAAGACGCCGGCGCCGCTGCCGCGCAGGTCGGCGGGGAGGATGCCGGCGTGCTCCAGCGCCTCCCAGCTCAGTTCCAGGACGAGCCGCTGCTGCGGGTCCATCATCGCGGCCTCGTTCGGCGCGATGCCGAAGAAGCCGGCGTCGAACTCGGCGATGGAGTCCAGGAAGCCGCCGCGCAGCTCACGCGTCTCGGGGGCGTCCCACCGCCCCTCGGGGACGGGCGTGACGGCGTCCCGGCCGTCGCTCAGCAGGCGCCAGAAGGATTCCGGGTCGGGTGCCTGCGGGAGCCGGCAGGACAGGCCGACGATCGCCACTGCGCCGCCGGAAGAATCGGGAGAAGGGAGTGCGAAGGGCATTGGAGCCAATCCAGATTCCGACGGGCCGGGCGGCGGCAGGGTGAATTTCGGGGATTGCGCGGGACCGCGCCGGCTGCGTTCGGTTCGCCGACTGTGCGGGATTGCGGTCCGAACGGCGCCGGGCGGCGCTGCGGGGATTACCGGAGACCGTCCGGGAATTCGGGGACTTCGGGAGGCCGGGAGTGGCCGGTTCAGCTGATGACGTCGTACTTTCCGAATTCGGTGGCGACGACGACCGGCTCGCGGAACAGGCTCAGCGGGTCGGCCGGATCGAAGGCACCGGCGTGTTGGTAGGCGGCGAGGGTGCCGTCGGGGCGCAGCGCGAGCAGGTCGGGCTTCCCGTCCAGGTCGATGTCGGTGAGCGTCATCAGCACCATCTGCTGCCACCCGTGGGCGACGGTGTACCAGGTGCCGGGGACGGTGGCGGCCTCCGGGGTGCCGGGGCGGGCGGCGAACTCGTAGAGGTCGAGGTCGCCGTTGGCGCGGCGGACGATCAGGTCGAGGTGGCCGTTGCCGGTGAAGTCGGCCATCGCGACGGGGAAGTCGTCGACGCCGATCTCGGTGAGCCGTACCGGGTCCTTGTCGTAGGTGTCGTTCCTGATCGCGCCGAGGCCGCGGTTGGGGAAGACGTCGACGTTGTCGGCGTTCTCGCCCTTGCTGAACGAGTCGTCGGCTCCGGTGCCCATGACGTCGGCGAAGCCGATGGTCTCCCAGCGCCGGCCGTCGTCGCGCTTGCCGGAGACCCGCAGCGGCTCGGACCAGGGGCCGATCTCACCGGGCCCGCCGAGGTTCTGCAGCAGGAAGAACCCGTGCTCGCCGTTCTCGCCCGGGTTGAGCCCGTGTTCCTCGACGCTGAACGCGCAGATGTCGGCGCGGCCGTCGCCGGTGCAGTCCAGCGCGCGGAGGAAGAAGAAGCGCTGCCAGCCGAAGTCGGGGCCGATGCTGACGGGTTCGTCGAAAGTCTTCTCGCCGTCGAACGTGCCGCTGTGCGGATAGACCAGCAACTCGCCCGTTTCGACGTTCCGTACCAGGAGGTCGAGCCTTCCGTCTCCACGGAACGAGCGGCACTGACCGTTCGCGAAACTCGCTGCCATGCTGAAAACACTCCTCGCGGTGGACCCCGGAAAGGCTGTCTCAGTATTTGCGAGGAGGCGGAACGCCGGTACCCCTAACGCCCCCTAACCAGCACCCCTGGAGCGGCCGGTCAGAGCCGTGCGGGCGGCCCCACGGGCCCCCTTCCGCCACCCCCGGCAGGGGGCCGCCGGGCAAGGGGGTCGGCGGCTGTCCGGCCGGGGCGCCGTGGCCGCGGAAACGGCGGAGCGGAACGGCGGAAGGGGGTGCGCGCGGAAACGGCAGAAGAGGGTGCGCACGGGGGTGGCGCACCCTCTTCTGCTTCACCCGGTGGGCTGTGCGGTTCCCGCCGCGCAGCCCACCGGTGTCACTGGGCCCCGGTCACTGCGGCAGCGGGGCGTTCTCGGCGTCCGTGGCGCCCGCGTCCGGAGCCGGGGCCGGCGCCGGCACGACGGCCTGCGGGTTGGGCTCGCGGATGAACCAGGCGGCGGCGAAGGTGAGCAGACCCAGCACCACACCGCCGATGGCGATGGCGTGCAGACCGTCCGTCACCCCGTCGGCGAACGCGGACTGCACGGGTGCGGGCAGCTGCTGGACCAGCTCCGGCGAGAGCTTCTTGCCGCCGCCGGCCTGCACGGCGTCGCCGAGCCGGTCACTGATGGTGTCCTTCATGACGGTGCCGAAGACGGCGCCGAGCAGTGCCACCACCAGGGAGCCGCCGACGATCCGGCCGAGGGTGTTGCTCGCCATGCCGGCGCCGAGGTCGCGGGACTCGACGTTGTTCATGGTGATCATGACGGTGTTCTGGGTCAGGCAGCCGACGCCCGCGCCGATCGCGATCGGGACGAGCGACCCGAGGAAGGTGTTGGTGTCGGACTCCAGCACCAGCAGGCAGAGCATGCCGGCGCTGATCAGCGGACCGCTGGCGAGCGCCCAGGGGCGGTAGCGCTGGGTCTTGGCGGTCTTCTTGCCGCCGATCACCATGGTGAGGAACATCGCGGTCATCATCGGCACCAGCAGCAGGCCGCCGGTGGTCGGCGAGACGCCCCGGGCGAACTGGGTGTACTGCGGGAGGAAGCTGGTCCCGGCGAACATGGCGCCGCCCGAGGTGAAGGTGAGCACCAGGGCGAGGGTGAAGTTGCGGCTGCGGAACATCCGCGGCGGCAGGATCGGCTCCGCCACCCGGGCCTCGACCCGGACGAACGCGATGAGCGAGAGCACGGCGAGCACGGCCAGGCCGATGATCTGCGGCGAGGACCACGCGTACTCGGTGCCGGCCCAGCTGGTGAGCAGGGTGAGGCTGACGATGGTGGCGGTCAGCAGCAGGGCGCCCGGGACGTCGATCCTGGCCCGCGTGGTGGGCGCCGAGGTGTGGACGAAGAGGGCGATGACGACCAGCGCCGCGATGCCGAGCGGCAGGTTGACGTAGAAGACCCAGTGCCAGCTGATGTGCTCGGTGAACAGGCCACCGATCAGCGGGCCGCCGACGAAGGAGGACGGCATCAGGATGGCCATCATGGTCTGGATCCGGCCGCTCTTCTCGAACGGCACCACCTCGCCGATGATCGCCAGCGCGCCGGCGATCAGACCGCCGCCGCCGATGCCCTGGACCGCCCGGTAGATGATCAGCTGCGTCATGTCCTGGGCGGTGCCGCAGAGAGCGGAGCCGATCAGGAAGACCACGATCGACACCATGAAGATCCGCTTGCGGCCGAGCAGGTCGCCGAGCTTGCCCCAGATCGGGGTGCCGACCGCGGTGGGCAGCAGATAGGCGGTGATCACCCAGGAGAGCTTGTCCAGTCCGCCCAGGTCGCCCGCGATGGTCGGCAGCGCGGTGGCCACGATCAGGCTGTCCAGCATGGCGAGGAACATTCCCATGCCCAGGCCGGCGATGCCGAGCCAGAAGAACCGGGGGAGCTCGACCTCCTCCTTCGCGGGCGCCGCTTCCACTGTCGGCGTCGACCCGGCCTCGGCCTCGACCCCGTCCGTTCCCGTTCCCGACACGGGATCGGGCTTCGACTCCGACATCTCGCGCTCCTCTCAAGCGGTACAGCTTCCCCAACGTCGGGTTCAGCGTGCCCGCCCGGGGCCGGCGGTGCCCACGACGTTTGTCACGGCCGACCCGGGACATCTGTCCCGGGTCGGCCTCCGGTGCGCGCGGTCACCGGTCGACGAGCGGAGCCGGGCGGGGCCCGGGTCGTCGAAGAAGCCCTTGAGCGTCGAAGAAGCCCTTGAGAGGGAGGCCCCTGAGGGGTCAGACGGTGAGGCGGTCGACCGTGGGGACCACGGTGCCGAAGAGATCGGTGACGGTGGTCAGGCTCGCCCGCTGCAGGTCGGCGGCCGGCACGAGGCCGCCGTCGGGCGCGGTCAGGGACCGGGTGGCGGTCGCCTCGGCGACGACGGTGGGCCGGTAGCCGAGCTGGAAGGCCCCCTGAGCGGTGAAGGTGACGCACATGTGGGTCATGAACCCGGCCAGTACCAGATCGAGCCCGGCACCCAGGTCGCGCAGCGTCTTCTCCAGGTCGGTGCGGTGGAAGGCGTCGGGGGGACTGCTTGACGACCACCGGTTCGCCATCGATCGGCGCGACCTCGGGGCTGATCGCTCCGATCTCGGCGCGGATGTCGTAGGGGGTGCCCTCGCCGCCGTCGTTGACGACGTGGACGACCCGCGTGCCGGCCGAGCGGGCGGCCGCGAGCAGGCGGGCCCCGGCGGCCAGGGCGGGCTCGACGCCTTCGAGGGCCATGACGCCGTGGCGGTAGGTGTTCTGGAAGTCGATCATGATCAGGGTGCTCTCGCCGAGGCGGGGCGGCGTGGTGTCGAGGCCGATGACATCACGCAGGGTCGTGGAGGCGGGCATGGGTGAGAGGTGTCCTTTCGGGCGGGAGACGGATTCGGTCAGGTGGCGGAGATATCGGAGGGAGCGAGGTGAGGAGGCGGATATCCGCGGGGCCGGATATCCGAGGGGGCGGGTCCCGGAAAACGGGCATGGCGAGGCCGCGGTGGTGGCGGCTCTTACCTCCGAGATCCGGGTCGGTCGGTCAGGACGTCGTGCGGAAGCGGCGGCGGTAGGAGGCCGGGGTGGTGTTGATCTGCTTGCGGAAGGCTCGGTGCAGGGTCTCCACCGAGCCCACCCCGGCGGCTGCCGCGATCTGCTCCAGTGGCTGGTCGGTGGTCTCCAACAGGCGGCGCGCCGCCTCGACCCGGGCGGCCTCCACATAGGCGGCCGGGCTGGTGCCGGTCTCCTGGCGGAAGACCCGGGCGAAATGGCGCTCGCTCAGGCGCATCCGCCCGGCCAGTACGGACGCCGACAGGTCCTCGTCGAGGTGCTCGTTGATGAACACGCGCAACGCGTCGATGTCCCTGCGGGCCGGGGCGGGCCGGCTCAGCGGCACGCTGAACTGGCTCTGACCGCCCTGCCGCCGCAGGTACATCACCAGTTGCCGGGCCACGGCCAGGGCCAGGTCCTCGCCGTGGTCCTCGGCGACCAGGGCGAGCGCCAGATCCATGCAGGTGCTGATCCCCGCGCCGGTCCACACCCGGCCGGAGCGGACGAAGATCGGGTCGGCGTCGACTCTCACCTGCGGGTGCTCGGCCGCGAGTTGGGCCGCGGTCGACCAGTGGGTGGTCGCCCGCCGGCCGTCCAGCAGTCCGGCGGCCGCGAGCAGGTGCGCTCCCACGCACACCGACGCGATCCGTCGTGCGTGCGGGGCCGTCGCCCTCACCCACTCCACGACGGTGTCGTCGACCCGGGCCACCGGACCGTCCGGGCGCAGGTCCACCGCGCCGGGCACCAGCAGTGTGTCCACCGCGGCACCCACCTCGGCGAAGGAGAGGTCCGCCACCAGGCGCACCCCGGCCGACGTGACGACCGGGCCGGGCTCGGGGCCGGCCAGGCGGACCTCGTAGCCCGCCCGGCCGTCGGACTCCCGGTTGGCCAGGGCGAACACCTCGGCCGGGCCGGTGACGTCGAGCAGGTCGACATCGGGGAAGACCGCGATGACGACACGGTGTGGAGTGGGCATGCATCCATCGTCACGGCAGCGCCTGGACGACCGCAATGACGGCGATCTGTCACATCCGGCCACCGGGCGGACCCCGTGTGCCCAAGAGCGGTCTCGGACGTGGAACACCACCCTGAACCGGGCCGGCCCTGGGCGTTTGCCCCCGCCGCCGAGGGCGGGTAGTGTTATCTGGTCGCTCGGCAGGGAGCACCGGACACGCAATCGCGCGGACGGTCCCGGGGCGGCCAACCCTCTTGAAACACCACTTCTCTTCTCGCTGAGTCGTGCTTCGGCGCGCCTCCGCTCGAATTGTTGTGCGGGTTTAAGTCGGTTGCGGTCGGATTCGCTTTGTGAAGCGCGGTTCGGCTAGAGTTCAACTCGTCGAAGAGGTCTCCGGACCGATAATTCGACAAAGCCTCCGAGGCCCGCAGGTGCAGAAAGACACAGCAGAGCGATCTGCTAGAGTCGGAAGCGCTGAAAGGCCGAAGGAAAGCAAGTCGGATGAACGAAGCGCCGGAAACGGGGCGGAAAACATCTGATAAGCTGGGAACACGAAAGAACGAAGCGCCCGGAGGGCCCGCTGGAAGGCGGTCCGAAGGAAGTGTCCGTTCCTTGAGAACTCAACAGCGTGCCA
>NZ_JBFAJO010000064.1:0-53386 GCF_040655255.1 Kitasatospora sp. NPDC050463 | reverse complement strand
CCGGCGCCGACGGTCGGCGCTCCGTCGCTCCTTCGTCGCTCCGTCGCTTCTCCCTTTCGGCACCGGCGCGGCCCTTCGGCTCGGGGCGGGTTCGGCGGGGGGCTGGGCTTACTACGGGCGGGACGGGGTTGGGGCCTCGGGGCAAGGTTCCGGCTCGGGGTGGGGGCGGGGGGCTTGCCCCTCGGGGGGTTCTGGTCCGGGGTCGGCCCCTGCTGTCCGCCGGTGGGCAGCAGGGGCCGTTCGGCTCCGGGGCGACCCTGGCCCTCGGGGCCGTATAGCGTGGTCGGGCAGCGACGAAAGGACCTCCCACCACCATGACCCGCGTCATCGCCGGGGCGGCCGGCGGCCGCCGGCTGGCCGTACCGCCCGGCCGGGGCACCCGACCGACCTCCGACAAGGCCCGCGAGGCGATGTTCTCCACCCTGGAGGCGTTGCGCGGCACCCTGCACGGGGCCCGGATGCTGGACCTGTTCGGCGGATCGGGCGCGGTCGGCCTGGAGGCGCTGTCCCGCGGCGCCGAGCACGTCCTGCTGGTCGAGGCCGACGGCCAGGCGGCCCGGGTGATCCGGGAGAACGTCCGGACGGTCGCTCTGCCGGGCGCGGTGGTGGCGGCCTCCCGGGCCGAGAAGGTGATCGCCGGCCCGCCCCCGGAGACCCCGTACGACCTGGTCTTCCTCGACCCGCCGTACGTCGTCACCGACGACGAGGTGCGCGAGATGCTGATCACACTCCTGGCCGGGGGCTGGCTCGCGGCCGACGCACTCGTCACCGTGGAGCGCAGCACGCGAGGCGGCGAGTTCGGCTGGCCCGAGGGCTTCGACGTGCTGCGCTCCCGCCGCTACGGCGAGGGCACGCTCTGGTACGGTCGCGCCGCCGCCGAGGCCCGCCCACACTCGTAGCGGGCCGAGGCCCGCAGGACCCGTCACCCCACGAGGGAGCATCCACGCCATGCGCCGCGCCGTCTGCCCCGGATCGTTCGACCCGATCACCAACGGTCATCTCGACATCATCGAGCGGGCCTCGAAGCTGTACGACGTGGTTCATGTCGCGGTCGCGATCAATCGGAACAAGCAGGGCATGTTCACCATCGAGGAGCGGATCGCGCTGATCGAGGAGACCACCGCCAAGTACGGGAACATCGTGGTCGAGTCGCACCTCGGCCTGCTGGTGGACTTCTGCCGGGAGCGCGGCATCCCGGCGATCGTCAAGGGCCTGCGTGCCGTCAGCGACTTCGACTACGAGCTGCAGATGGCCCAGATGAACCACGGGCTGACCGGCGTCGAGACGCTCTTCCTGCCGACCTCGCCGACGTACAGCTTCCTGTCGTCCACGCTGGTCAAGGAGGTCGCCTCGTACGGGGGCGACGTCTCGCACCTGTTGCCGGAGACGGTGCACCGCCGGCTGGTCGAGCGGATCGAGCAGCGGAAGGCCCAGTAGCGGTCCGGCCGGCGCCCGGCCGGTCCGTTTCTGCCGATTCGTCACCACTTGTCCCCGGCCCGGTCCGGCGGGCCGGTCCGGGCGTTGTGACCTCGCCCCGCAGTGGCCGTAAAGTCTGTCTTCCTGCCCTGCGGTGAGGTCCACCGCGCCGGGCCTGCCTCCGCCGGACCGTCGGCGGCACACGGAAAGACGAAGCCCCGTGGACGTGCAGAACAAGGTCGACAAGATCGTCGCGGCCGTCGAGAACGCCCGCTCGATGCCGATGTCGGCCTCCTGCGTGGTGAACCGAGCCGAGCTGGTCGGGCTGCTCCAGGACCTCAGGGCTGCGCTGCCCGCCGAGCTGGCCCAGGCCCAGTCGGTGATGGCCGACCACGAGCAGGTGGTCGCCGGCGCCGAGGCCGAGGCCGAGCGGATCATCCAGGGCGCACACGCCGAGCGCGGCTCGCTGATCTCCGACACCGAGGTGGTCCGGCGGGCCCAGGCCGAGGCGGACCGCATCCTCGCGGAGGCGCGGGCCGAGGTCGAGACCAAGCGCGCCGAGGCCGACGACTACGTGGACAGCAAGCTCGCCAACTTCGAGGTCGTGCTGACCAAGACGCTCGGCGCGGTCGGCCGTGGCCGGACCAAGCTGCGCGGCGACTCCAGCGTCTTCGAGACCGCGTACGAGGGCGAGGGCGACGGCGAGGAGTTCCGGCCGCAGCCGCGGATCACCCCGAGCCCCGAGGTCGACGAGTACGTCGATGTGAAGCTCGCCACCCTGGAGAACGTCCTCAGCGCCACCCTGGAGGCGGTCGGCAAGGGCCGCGACAAGCTGCTCGGCAAGGCCCCGATCGACGAGCTGGGCGCCTACCTGGCCGCCGCCGACCAGGCCCAGCAGGCCAAGAACCGCGCCGAGGCGGTCGCGGCGGGCTTCGCCGCCGACCCCGACGGCGAGGAGGTGCCGTGGTACCGCGAGGAGGTGCCGCAGCAGCAGACCTGGCCGGAGCAGACGCCGGCCGCGGCCGGCTGGCAGGCCCCGGGCACGGACCAGTACGCCGCCGCGCAGCAGCCCGGCGGGCAGTACGCCGAGGTGTACGGCGGCGGCTTCGACCCGGCGGGCCAGGGCGATCCGTACGGCGGCCAGTACGGGTACGGGCAGGAGCAGCCGCAGGCGTACCCGGTCGCGCAGGAGCAGGGCGGCTACGGCTATCCGCAGTCGCAGCAGGGCTACCCGGCGCAGCAGTACGACGCCTGGGGGCAGCCCCGCCCGGAGGCCGGGGGAGGCTACCCGCAGCCGCCCGCCAACCCGCCGGCCGTCCCGCAGCAGCAGCAACAGCAGTCGGGGCTGGACGAGACCAGCTTCTTCGACACCAGCATGATCGACATGACCAGGCTCCGGGAGCTCGGCGGCCGCTGAGGCCTCCCACCGGCCGGGACCGAAGTTGGGCCTGGCGGGAGACTCCGGTAGTCTGACCACTCCGGCCTCTCCGTGTCGGGCCGTCGGTCTGCCCACGCATCGTCCGGTGAGCAGCGCCGAACATCAGTTTTCTCAGGAAGTCAGGACACCTTGAACCGCCTCGACCACCGCGACCCCCTCGTGTTCGACACGCACGAGCTCGGCCGTCGCCCGGGCTCGCTGCGCAAGGTGTCCCGCACCCTGGAGGCCCCCGAGGGCCTCGGCATCATCGATGTGATCGGCGTCCCGGAGAAGAGCGAGCTGCGGCTGGAGCTCCGCCTGGAGTCGGTGGTCGAGGGTGTGCTGGTGACCGGCACCGCCGAGGCCCTGATCGAGGGCGAATGCGTACGGTGCCTCGAACCCGTCGAGGACGACATCGACGTGGACTTCCAGGAGCTGTACTACTACCCGGAGTCCGACGAGCGCCACCGCGCCCGGACCGCCGGTGCCGAGGACCTCGACGAGGACTCGGAAGAAGAGACTTACCGTCTGGAGGGCGACTTCTTCGACCTCCGGCCGGTGCTGCGTGACGCGGTGGTGCTCGCACTGCCGCTGCAGCCGGTGTGCCAGGAAGACTGCCTGGGCCTGTGTTCCGAGTGCGGAGCGCGCCTGAGCGACGACCCGACGCACCACCACGACGCCGCCGACCCCAGGTGGGCGGCTCTGCAGGGACTCTCCGCCGCCCCCGGCGACGAGGGTGACGGAATCAAGAACAGCGACACCCGTGAGGGTGCCGCCGAGAACCAGGAGAAGTAGCCGTGGCTGTTCCGAAGCGGAAGATGTCGCGCAGCAACACGCGCCACCGCCGTTCCAACTGGAAGGCCGTCGTTCCGGCCCTCGTGGCGTGCGACAGCTGCCACGAGCCGAAGCTCGGCCACATCGCGTGCCCGAGCTGCGGCACGTACAACCGTCGCCAGGTCCTCTCGGTCTGATCGGCGGGTGTACGGATCGATGTCGGACGGTAACTCTTCCCGCAAGGCGACCATCGCCCCGAAGGCTTCTTCGGGCGGCGGAAAGGCCGGCGGGCCGGCTTCGACCGAATACGACGTCCTGGAAGGGCGCCTCGGGTACACGCTCGAGCGCGCCCTTCTGGTGCGTGCCCTGACCCACCGCTCGTACGCGTACGAGAACGGCGGGCTGCCCACCAACGAGCGCCTGGAGTTCCTCGGCGACTCGGTGCTGGGCCTGGTGGTGACCGACACCCTCTACCGCGTCCACCCGGACGTCCCGGAGGGCACGCTCGCCAAGCTGCGCGCCGCGGTGGTCAACTCCCGCGCGCTCGCGGACGTCGGCCGGGGCCTGGAGCTCGGGACCTTCATCCGCCTCGGCAAGGGTGAGGAGGGCACCGGCGGCCGCGACAAGTCGTCGATCCTCGCCGACACCGTCGAGGCCGTGATCGGCGCCGTCTACCTGGACCAGGGCCTGGACGCGGCCACCGTGTTCGTCCACCGCCTGTTCGACCCGCTGATCGAGGAGTCCTCTCAGCTGGGCGCCGGCCTGGACTGGAAGACCAGCCTCCAGGAGCTCACCGCCTCGGTGGGCATCGGGGTGCCGGAGTACGTGGTCGAGGAGTCCGGTCCGGACCACGAGAAGACCTTCACCGCCGCGGCCCGGGTGGCCGGCGAGGACTTCGGCAGCGGCGTCGGCCGCTCGAAGAAGGAAGCCGAGCAGAAGGCCGCGGAGAGCGCCTGGCGGGCGATCAAGGAGAAGTACGCCGACCGCCTGCCCGCCGGCACCTGAGGACGCAGTAGCCTTCCTCCTGCAGATCACCGTCGCAGGAGGCTTGTTGCCGTGCCCGAACTCCCCGAGGTCGAGGTCGTCCGCCGAGGTCTGGCGAACTGGGTCGCCGGGCGGACCGTCGCCGGTGTCGACGTGCTGCACCCGCGCGCGGTGCGCCGTCAGCCGGCCGGCGCGGCCGACTTCACCGCGCGGCTGACCGGCACCACGCTCGGCGCCGCGCAGCGCCGCGGCAAGTACCTCTGGGTGCCGCTCTCCGGCGCGGCCGGTGGGCCGTCGGCCGGGGGGTTCTCGCTGATCGGCCACCTCGGCATGAGCGGCCAACTGCTCGTCCAGGACCCGTCGGTGCCCGACGAGAAGCATCTGCGGGTGCGCCTGCGGTTCACCGACGGCGGGCGCGAGCTGCGCTTCGTCGACCAGCGGACCTTCGGCGGGCTGGCCGTGGAGGAGGCCGAGGAGGGCGACCCGGAGGCCACCCCGCTCTCCATCGCGCACATCGCCCGGGACCCGCTCGATCCGCGCTTCGACGACGCCGCCTTCGTGGCCGCGCTGCGGGCCAGGCGCACCACCGTCAAGCGGGCGCTGCTGGACCAGACCCTGATCAGCGGGGTCGGCAACATCTACGCGGACGAGGCGCTCTGGCGCTCCAGGCTGCACTACGACCGCCCGACCGGCTCGCTCACCCGCCCGCAGGCCGCCGTCCTGCTGGCCCACGCGCGGGACGTGATGACGGCCGCCCTGGCCGTCGGCGGCACCAGCTTCGACAGCCTCTACGTCAACGTGAACGGCGAGAGCGGCTACTTCTCCCGCGACCTCGACGCCTACGGCCGCGAGGACGAGCCCTGCCGTCGCTGCGGCACCCCGATCCGCCGCGCCGCCTGGATGAACCGCTCCAGCTACTTCTGCCCCCGCTGCCAGCGCGTCCCCCGGGCGCGCAACGGGGGCTGAGAGCCGCTACCGCTTGCTGAGTTCGGGCTGCGGGTGGTCCGACTCGGCCTGGCCGTGGGTGTCCTGGCCGAAGTAGGCGACGCCGACCGCCGAGACCACGGCGAGCACGAAGCCGGCCACCCCGAGCCAGGCCAGGCCGTCCTTGGAGGAGTCACCGAGCCAGATCACGCCGACCGCCCCGGGCAGCACCGTCTCACCGACCACCAGCGCGGCGGTCGCGCCGTTCACCGAGCCGATCTGCAGTGCCACGGTGTGCACGTACATGCCGCCGATGCCGCCGACCAGGATCGCGTACAGGGCCGGGTCGGAGAGCAACTCGCCGAGTTGGAACGGCTGGACGCCGTTGAGGATCCGCACGCCGACGCCGAGCGCGCCGAAGCCGAGCCCGGAGAGCAGACCGGCGACGATCGCGCCGTTGGCGCCCATCCGCCGCACCAGCAGCCCGCCGCCGACCAGCAGCACGGTGGTGATCAGCAGCAGCCACCAGTGGAAGGACATCTCAGCGTGGTGGCCGCCCTCCGGCCCGGCGGAGACGGCCAGCAGTACCAGCGCCGAGCAGAGCACGCCGATCGACGCCCACTCCAACTGCTTGAGCCGGATGCCGAGCAGCTTGATGCTCAGCACCGCGGTGATCACCAGGTTGGCGCTGATGATGGTCTGGGAGAGGAAGAGCGGCAACAGGCGGGCGGCCAGCGCGCCGAGCCCGAAGCCGATGAAGTCGAGGACCGTGCCCAGGATGAACTCCCAGGTGACGGCGGCCTTCGCGGTGGAGGCGAGGCTGGGCCCGCCGTGTGCGGTGACCCCGGCGGAGCTGTCCCCGGCGGCGGCCTCCTCCCGGGCGGAGCGGCGTGATCCGACGGCCTGCAGGACCGAACCGGTGCCGTAACAGGCGGAGGCCGCCACGGCGGTGACGAGGCCGATGAACACCCAGTTGCTCCGATCGGGAGAAGCGGTACGAGAAGGCGAGGGGACCCAGGTCCGGCCCCCACTATGCCTGGTTGCGGGGTACGGTCCGATCGCCCCTGCGACTGCCGTGTGCCCCCCGGGACGGACGACCGGGCCGGCGGCGGGGTTCCCGTCGGGGCCGGCCTCAGGGGCGGCCGGGGGGAACATCATCCCCGAGGAGGGGAGCGACCCCGGCGGTCGGTGGGGTGCACCGGGTCGCCGGTACGCGGAGGGGATGTCCTGCCGATGCGTGAGGAGGGGTAGCGTCGATGACATGAGAACCCTTGCTCGACGACGTTCCCGGAGCGCCGGGCCGGCGGCCCTGGTGGCGGTGCTGCTCGGGCTGCTGCTCCTGCTGGCCCCGGCGGCCTCTGCGGCCGGCGGGCTGGACGACGCGGCCGCCACGCTCAAGCAGGGCCAGGTGTACGTCGACCCGGCGATGACCGGCCGGTTCAGCCAGAGCCAGGCCGACGCCCTGACCGAGAAGATCCGCAAGACCGACAAGCCGATCTTCATCGCGGTGGTTCCGGCCGCCGACCCGTACGGCGCGAACACGGTGTTCCCGGACCTGCGCACCAAGGTCGGCATCACCGGTGTCTACGGCATCTGGCGCGGTGACCAGTTCCAGGCCCGCTCCGACAAGGGCGCGCTGCCGACCGCGAGCGCCGAGCGGATCGCGGGCGCCGCCGTGCGCTCGCACCCGGGCGACATCGACGCGACCCTGAACGACTTCGTCGACACCGCCGCACCCCAGGTCAAGGGTCACGGGGTGAACAGCGGCGCCGGCGGCGTCTCCACGGCGGCGGTCATCGTCCCGCTGGCCCTGCTGGCGCTGGCCGGTACCGGCGTCTTCCTTCTCTTCCGCCGCTCGAAGAAGCGCAAGGAGGAGCAGCGCCGGGCCGAACTGGAGCAGCTGCGCCGGGTGGTGGACGAGGACATCACCGCCTTCGGTGAGGAGCTGGACCGGCTCGACTTCAACCCGGGCGCCCCGGACGCCGACGACGTCCAGCGCGCCGACTACGCCCACGCCCTCGACTCCTACGAGCGGGCCAAGCGCAGCATGGACGAGGCCAAGGGGCCGGGGGACGTCAAGCCGGTCACCGAGGCGCTGGAGGACGGCCGGTTCGCCCTGGCCACCCTGGACGCCCGGCGCGAGCAGCGGCCGCTGCCGGAGCGGCGTCCGCCGTGCTTCTTCGACCCGCGGCACGGTCCGTCGGTGCAGGACGCCGACTGGGCCCCGGCCGGCGGTGCGGCGCGCACCGTCCCGGTCTGCCGGGCGGACGCCGACCGGCTGGCCACCGGCCAGGACCCGGAGATCCGGACCGTGCCGACCGAGCACGGCCCGCAGCCGTACTGGAACGCCGGCCCGGCGTACGGCCCCTGGGCGGGCGGGTACTTCGGCGGCTTCGGCGGCGGCGGACTGCTGCCCGGCCTGCTGGTCGGCACCATGCTCGGCTCGATGATGAGCTCCCCGGCCTACGGGGCGCCGCTCGACGGCTCCGGGTACGACGGCGGCTCCGGGTACGACGGTGGCGACTACTCCGGCGGCGACTTCAACTCCGGTGACTTCGGTGGCGGCTTCGACGGCGGCGGCGGCGGGGGCGACTTCGGGGGCGGCGGCGACTTCGGCGGCGGCTTCTGATCCCGTCGCCGGCCGCTGATCCCGTCGTCGCGACCACCCGGGCCCGCGGCCCCGCCGGAGGACGGCGGGGCCGCGGGCCCGGTCGTACCGGTCGGGGGGTCCCGATCGGGTTTGAGAACGCAACCCTGTGTGGCAGGCTGGCTGTGTGACCTCCCACACGCCTTCGGCCCCGCCCGCGCTCCCCGGCCGGCCCTGCTCGATCGCCGCCGCGCTCCACGTGGTCGGCGAGAAGTGGGCTCTCCTCGCCGTCCGCGAGCTGTTCTACGGCAACCACCGCTTCGACCGGATCGCCCGCAACACCGGCGCCCCGCGGGACCGGCTCACCGCCCGGCTGCGCGCGCTGGAGGAGGCCGGCGTGGTCGAGCGGCGCGCGTACAGCGAGCGGCCGCCGCGCTACGAGTACCACCTGACCGAGGCCGGCCGCGATCTCGCCCCGCTCACCCAGGCGCTGCTCGGCTGGGGCGACCGCTGGCTGCTCCCGGAGCCGCCGGTGAGCCTCGAACACACCCCCGAGGGGCACGAGCCGCACCCGTACGACCCGGCCTGGGTCTGCCGCACCTGCGGCGAGCAGGGCCGGCGCGCGGACCTCCGGATGGAGATCCACAGCCCGGGCTGGACCACGGCCGGCCCCACGGCGCCGTAGCGCGGGCCGTGACCCGGCCGGATAGGGTCGGAGCCATGCACGGTCGCGACGCACACAGTGACGAACCGGTCCGGGTGACCGCCTGGGTGCGGGGCAAGGTCCAGCAGGTCGGCTTCCGCTGGTGGACCAGGGCGCGGGCGTTGGAGATCGGCCTGACCGGTTACGCGAGCAACCTCGGCGACGGCCGGGTCCAGGTGGTGGCCGAGGGGCTCGCCGCCGACTGCGAGGAGCTGCTTGCCCTGCTGCGCGGCCCGGACACGCCCGGTGGCGTCACCGGTGTGACCGAGATCTGGACGGCCGTCGGTACCGGCTACCCGGGCTTCGAGATCCGCTGAGCGGGGTGCCGAAGGCCGTGGCGGGCCCGCCGGAGGACGTTCCCGTGAAATGATCGGCGGCCGTCGGTGTCATACGGTTGCCATCTGGGCAGACTCGTGGTTGACTCCGCATCGAACGATGATCCACGAGCACATGGTGGACCGGCCCGACATCACCTGGTGTGACCACACCGCCAGGCAGGTGACAGGGGCGCGGTAGCGTGCGGTGATCGTGTTGACCCTTTCCGTCTTTGGTGAGACGCTGGAAGCCCGCGCACACGACCGCGTTTACCCGGTAGGCGCACACCTTCGTGGGCCCAGCTCACGGTGGTTGTGCCGTAGTGCCCAGCCAGCACTGCCGGTGGCGCGCCGCGCGTGCGTCCCCCTTCCCCCTAGACCTGTACCGTTCCGGTTCGGTCACTCAGCGTGGAGGACCATTCATCATGGCAAAGGCGCTTCTCGGGTACGTCGGCGGCCCCGACCCGCGAATGCTCTCCGAGATGCGACGGCTTCAGCAGCGCGTCCAGGACCTGGAGTCCGAGCTCCTTCGGATGCAGGCTGAGAACGACGCGCTCACCGCTGTCGCTGACGAGCACTCGCTGCTCAACAGCATCGACCTGGATCAGCGGGAGCCGGCTCTCACCTGAGTCCCGCCCGGTCCTCGCAGATCGACGCCGTTGTGCACTGAGCCGCCCCGATAAGGGACGCAGCTTGCAAGGGACGCCCTGTGTGGCGTCCCTTCGTCGTGTCCGGACACCGTTGCCGCCGGTCCGGCCGGATACAGTCGCCGCTGGGGCCCTGGCGAGCGACGAGGAGACCGGCGCGTGCACCTGAAGAGTCTGACGCTGCGCGGGTTCAAGTCCTTCGCCTCCGCCACCACCCTGCGGTTCGAGCCCGGGATCACCTGCGTGGTCGGCCCCAACGGCTCCGGCAAGTCCAACGTCGTCGACGCGCTCTCCTGGGTGATGGGGGAGCAGGGCGCCAAGTCGCTGCGCGGCGGCAAGATGGAGGACGTCATCTTCGCCGGGACCAGCGGGCGCGCCCCGCTCGGCCGCGCGGAGGTCAGCCTCACCATCGACAACTCCGACGGCGCGCTGCCGATCGAGTACGCCGAGGTGACCATCACCCGGACGATGTTCCGCAACGGTGGCAGCGAGTACGCGCTCAACGGCGACACCTGCCGGCTGCTGGACATCCAGGAACTGCTCTCCGACTCCGGCATCGGCCGCGAGATGCACGTCATCGTCGGTCAGGGACAGCTCGACTCCGTACTGCACGCCGACCCGATGGGCCGCCGCGCCTTCATCGAGGAGGCGGCCGGCGTGCTCAAGCACCGCAAGCGCAAGGAGAAGGCGCTGCGGAAGCTGGACGCGATGCAGGTCAACCTCAACCGGGTGCAGGACCTGGTCGCCGAACTGCGCCGCCAGCTCGGACCGCTCGGCCGGCAGGCGAAGATCGCCCGCCGCGCCGCCGGCATCCAGGCCGAGCTGCGCGACGCCCGGCTCCGGCTGCTCGCCGACGACCTGCTCGCCCTGCGCCGGGCCGTCGAGGCCGAGGTCGCCGACGAGTCGGCACTGAGGCTGCGCCGCTCCACCGTCGAAGAGGAGCTGGGCCGGGCGATCCGGCGGGAGGCCGTCCTGGAGGCACAGGTCCAGCAGCTCGGCCCGAGCCTGGAGGCGGCCCGGCAGACCTGGTACCGACTCTCCGCCCTCGCCGAGCGGACCCGCGGCACCGTCGGGCTGGCCGAGGCCAGGGCCCGGCACGCGGTCGCCGGGGGAGCGGTCGAGGAACGGCGCGGCCGGGACCCGGAGGAGCTGGAGCGGGAGGCCGAGCACGTCCGGGAGGAGGAGGCGGCGCTGGCCGAGGCCCTGGAGGAGGCCCGCTACGCGCTCGCCGAGGCGGTCGAGTCCAGGGGCCGGCTGGAGCGTGAACTCGCCGCCGAGGAACGGCGGCTGAAGGACGCGGCCCGGGCCATCGCGGACCGCCGCGAGGGGCTGGCCCGGCTGCAGGGGCAGGCCGCGGCCGCCCGGTCCAAGGCGGCGGCCGCCGAGGCGGAGATCGGCCGGCTCACCGAGGCCCGGGACGAGGCGCTGCTGCGCGCCGAGGCCGCCCTGGCCGCCTACGAGGAGCTGCGGGAACAGGTCGACGCGCTGGCCGGGGACGACGAACGGGCCGACGCCGCCCACGAGGCCGCCCGGGCGCGGCTCGCCGCCGTCGAACGCGATCTGGCCGCCGCCCGCGAGAGCGCCGGTGCCGCCGAGCGCGAGCGCGCCGGGCTGACCGCGCGGCACGAGGCACTGGCGCTCGGACTGCGCCGCAAGGACGGCAGCGGCGCGCTGCTGGCGGCCGGTGACCGGCTGGCCGGGCTGCTCGGCCCGGCGGCCGCGCTGCTGCGGATCGAACCCGGACACGAGAGCGCCGTCGCGGCGGCGCTCGGCGCCGCCGCGGACGCGGTGGCGGTCGACTCGCCCGCCACGGCCGCCGAGGCCCTGCGCCTGCTGCGCGCGCAGGACGCCGGCCGGGCCGCGCTGCTCATCGCGGGCGCGCCAGAAGCGTCCGCGCCGACGCCGGAATTGCCACCCGGTGCCCGCTGGGCCGCCGAACTGGTCGACGGCCCCGCCCCGTTGCTGCCGGCCGTGCGGGCACTGCTGGCGGCGGTCGTGGTGGTCGGCTCGCTCGACGAGGCGGTCCGACTGGTGGCGGAGCACCCCTCGCTGAGCGCCGTCACCGCCGAGGGGGACCGGCTCGGCGTGGGCTTCGCGTACGGGGGCGCGGGCGGTGCGCCGAGCCTGCTGGAGACCCAGGCGGCGGTGGACGAGACGGCCCGGGCGATCGGTGAACTGGACGTCCGCTGCGCCGAGTCCGCCGAACGGCTGGCCGAACTCGCCGGACTGCGAGGGGAGTCCGCCGCCGAACTGGAGCAACTGGCCGTCACCCGACGCAAGGCGGAGCGGGAGCGGGCCGAGGTGGCGGGCGCGCTCGGCCGGCTCGGCGGGCAGTCCCGGGCCGCGGCCGGCGAGGCCGAACGGCTCACGGCCGCCGCCGCCCGTGCCCAACAGGGGCTGGCCGACCTGCTCGCCACCGCCGAGGAGCTGGCCGAACGGCTCGCGGCCGCCGAGGAGTCCGCCGACGCGAGGGAGGACGAACCCGACGCGGCCGAGCAGCAGCGGCTGACCGAGGCCGCCGTCGGCGCCCGGCAGGCCGAGCTGGAGACCCGGCTCGCCGTGCGTACGCACGAGGAGCGGGCGCGCGCGCTCACCGGGCGGGCGGACCAGCTGGACCGGGCCGCCCGGACCGAGCGCGAGGCGCGCGCCCGGGCCGCCGAGCGCCGGTTGCGCGCCGAGCACGACGCCCGGGTGGCGAACGCCGTCACGGCCGGCGCCCGGCAGCTGCTGGCCTGTCTGGAGGTGTCGCTGGCCCGCGCGGACGCCGGGCGGGCGGCCGTCGAGCAGGCCCGTGCCGAGCGTGAGGCACAGCTCCGGGAGCACCGCGAGCACGGCCGGGAACTCAAGGCCGAGCTGGACAAGCTGGTCGACGCCGGCCACCGGGACGAGGTGCTGCGCGCCGAGAAGCGGCTGCGGATCGAGCAGTTGGAGGCCCGGGCGCTGGAGGAGTTCGGCATCGAGGGCGGCGAGCTGCTCGCTTCCTACGGGCCGGACCGGCTCGTGCCCTCGCCGGCACCCGAGGAGGGCGAGGAGCCCGGCGAGCCGCGCCCCTACGTCCGGGCCGAGCAGGAGAAGCGGCTCCGCGCGGCGGAGAAGGCCTACCAGCAGCTGGGCAAGGTCAACCCGCTGGCGCTGGAGGAGTTCGCGGCGCTGGAGGAGCGGCACACCTTCCTCGGCGAGCAGCTGGACGACCTCAAGCGGAGCCGGCGCGACCTGCTCGACATCGTCAAGGACGTGGACGAGCGGGTCGAGCAACTGTTCACCTCGGCCTACCACGACACCGCCGCCCAGTTCGAGGGCGTCTTCTCGCGGCTCTTCCCCGGCGGGGAGGGGCGGCTGGTGCTGACCGATCCGGACCACATGCTGACCACCGGGGTCGAGGTGGAGGCCCGACCGCCGGGCAAGAAGGTCAAGCGGCTCTCGCTGCTCTCCGGCGGGGAGCGCTCGCTGACCGCGGTGGCGCTGCTGGTGTCGATCTTCAAGGCCCGGCCCAGCCCGTTCTACGTGATGGACGAGGTGGAGGCGGCGCTGGACGAGACCAACCTGCGCCGGCTGGTCGGGATCATGGAGGAGCTGAGGGAGAGCTCCCAGCTGATCGTGATCACCCACCAGAAGCTGACCATGGAGTCCGCCGACGCCCTCTACGGCGTGACTATGAAGGGCGACGGCATCTCCCAGGTGATCAGTCAGCGGCTGCGCGAGGCGGCACCCGCCGCTCGTCGGGCCGGCGGGGAGCACCGGGAGCGCGCCCTGGCGAGCCGTACCGTTTCTGCCTAGTCCGCCTGCGGTCCGTCCGCGCCGCCGTCACGGATACTGGACGGGTTATGGAATACGTGATCCTTGCCGTAGTCATCGCCGTGGTCGCCGTCGGCGCGATCGCGGGCCTCGTCGTTTCCGGCAGACGACGCCAGCAGCTCCCCCCGAAGTCGCAGGCGCCGGTCATCACGGCGCCCGGGACCCCACAAGAGCCCCAGGTCGGCGAGGAGGCCGCGCCGCCGACCCAGGAGCCCCGTCGCACCATCGAGGAGGTCGAACTCCCCGAGGCCGAGGCCGTCCCCGAGACGGTCGAGGCGATCGAGGCCGAGCAGGTCCCGGCCCTCGAAGTCCCCGAGCCCACCGCCGGCCGGCTGGTCCGGCTCCGCTCCCGGCTCTCCCGCTCGCAGAACACGCTCGGGAAGGGGCTGCTCTCGCTGCTCTCCCGCGAGCACCTCGACGAGGACACCTGGGAGGAGATCGAGGACACCCTGCTCACCGCCGACGTCGGCGTGGCTCCCACCCAGGAGCTGGTCGAGCGGCTGCGCACCCGGGTGAAGGTGCTCGGCACCCGCACCCCGGACGAGCTGCGCGCCCTGCTGCGCGAGGAGCTCGTCGAGCTGATCGGCACGGACGCCGACCGCACGGTGCACTCCACCAAGCACGAGGACGGCCCGGCCGTCGTCCTGGTGGTCGGCGTCAACGGCGTCGGCAAGACCACCACCACCGGCAAGCTGGCCCGGGTGCTGGTCGCCGACGGCCGCACGGTGGTGCTCGGCGCGGCCGACACCTTCCGGGCCGCCGCCGCCGACCAGCTGCAGACCTGGGGCGAGCGGGTCGGCGCGCGGACCGTCCGCGGCCCCGAGGGCGGCGACCCGGCCTCGGTCGCGTTCGACGCGGTCAAGGAGGGCATCGCCGAGGGCGCCGACACCGTGCTGGTGGACACCGCCGGTCGGCTGCACACCAAGACCGGCCTGATGGACGAGCTGGGCAAGGTCAAGCGGGTCGTGGAGAAGCACGGTCCGGTGGACGAGGTGCTGCTGGTGCTGGACGCCACCACCGGCCAGAACGGTCTGATCCAGGCCCGGGTGTTCGCCGAGGTGGTCGACATCACCGGCATCGTGCTGACCAAGCTGGACGGCACCGCCAAGGGCGGCATCGTGGTCGCGGTGCAGCGGGAGCTGGGCGTCCCGGTCAAGCTGATCGGGCTCGGCGAGGGTGCCGACGACCTGGCGCCGTTCGAGCCGGGTGCGTTCGTGGACGCGCTGATCGGGGACTGAACCCCGCCGTCCCGATGAAGGGTCCGCTCCGTGAGGGGCGGGCCCTTCGGCATTCCGCCCGAGTGGCCGAGCGCCGCTCGCACGAAGTCCCACCCGCGCCGCCCCCACCCGTACCCGCCCCGCCCCGAACCCGCGCCGAGCGGGCCCGGAGGCGAGCGGGCGAACTACGAAGCGAGCCAGGCGGGCTCGGCGCTGCGCTCGCGACCGCGGTGGCAGGCGTAGGCGAGGGTGCCGAGCAGCAGCCGGGCCTCGGGCGGGCAACCGGCGTTGTCGCGGGTGGGCCGACGCAGCCAGCGGACCGGGCCCAGGCCACCGAGCACGGTGGGCGGTGCGGCGACGTAGCTGCCCTCGCCGTGGCAGGTGAGGTCGAGCGCGGCGTCGTCCCAGCCCATCCGGTACAGCAGGTCGGGCAGCCGGAGGGCGGTGCCGGCGGCGACCAGGAACTGCAAACGGCCGGTGGGCGAGGCCAGCACCGGGCCGACCTGGGTGCCCATGCGCTCCAACCGGACGAGGGCCTGGAGGCCGGCCTGCTCGGGGACGTCCAGGACGTCGAAGGCGCGGCCGGTGGGGAACAGGACGGAGACGTCCGTCGCGGTGCGGGCCGCCGGCGGGCCGCCGGGGGCGGGGTGCAGACCAGGGGCGGCGCAACGGGCGGCGCCGCAGTGGCAGCGGGCCGCGGTCGCGGCCGGGCCGGCCGGGTTGCCGACGGTGACCGCCCAGCCCCAGCGACCGGTGTACTCCGCGGCCGCCCGGGACGCGGTCACCCGGGTGCGGCGGCGCGCGCCCAGCGGGGCCAACCGCAGGTGCCCCAGTCGAAGTTCGCCGAACAGGTTGTCCATGCCTCCCCCAACAGGATCTCGTAGCCGATGGTTACGGGATGGTGACTTTGTGTTGATTGTCCGTTGCGTGGTGCGTGGTGCGGTGGCGGCGCGCAGCGCGTGGCGTGCGCCTGTTGCGGTGCTGCGCCTCGGGCGCCGCCTTGTGGGGGGCGGTGCCGATGCCGGATCGTCGTCTGCGCGAGGTGGCCGCGGACCGGAGTGAGCGGCAAACTCGCCTGGGGCTGCTGTGGGTTGCAGGTCGTGGACGGTGGTACCGGTGGGGACTTGGCGGCCCGCATATGCCGGACCGCCGGGGCTATCCAGTGAAGCGTCTGCGGACTTGGATCGGTTCACTCCTGGGGGTGGCGAAAGGTGGCGTTTCGCCAGGGTCGCTCCCCCGGACCCTGTGCGGGGCATTACGTTCAGTGCGCAGACATCGTCGTGGAGTCCGCTTCCGGCCCTATGGGGGCGGGAGTTGGGGAATCTGACGCCTCGTCCGCGAGGATGGCACACCAGTGCGACGAGTGGTCCGGCAGGCGGTCTCGACAGCACCTCGGAAGCAGCACGTCTGGCAAGAGCCCGCAACCGTCGGGCGGTCACGATCGGGGCCCCGCAGCAGGGGCCGGGCGGGATGGGGACGTTCCCATGGCAGAGAAGCAACCCAATGAGAAGCTGACCACGTGGTTCGCCCGCAGCGGCTGGTCCAAGGGCGAACTGGCCCGCCAGGTCAACCGCCGGGCCCGCCAGATCGGCGCCCATCACGTGTCCACCGACACCTCGCGGGTGCGGCGCTGGCTCGACGGGGAGCAGCCCCGCGAGCCGATCCCCAAGATCATGTCGGAGTTGTTCTCCGAACGCTTCGGCTCCGTGGTCTCCATCGAGGACCTCGGGCTGCGGGCCGCCATCCCGGTCTCCACCGTGGGCGGCGGCGTCGACCTGCCGTGGAGCGCACCGCAGACCGTCCAGCTGATCAGCGACTACTCGCGCAGCGATCTGATGCTCAACCGGCGCGGCTTCCTCGGCACTTCGCTCGCCCTCGCGGCCGGCGCCGCGCTGATCGAGCCGATGCAGCGCTGGCTCGCCCCCGGCCCGAACGGCACCCCCACCCCGATCCTGACGGCGGCCAACGGCGGCGAGCCGTTCACCGGCCGGCTCTCCGAGCCCGAGCTGGAACTGCTGGAGCAGACCACCGTCATGTTCCGGCAGTGGGACGCGCAGAACGGCGGCGGGCTGCGCCGCAAGGCCGTCGTCGGCCAGCTCCACGAGGTCACCGACCTGCTCCAGGAGACGTACCCCGAGCAGACCACCAGGCGGCTGTTCCGGCTCACCGCCGAGCTCGCCCACCTGGCCGGCTGGATGTCCTACGACGTGGGCATGCACCCCAGCGCGCAGAAGTACTACGTGCTGGCGCTGCACGCCGCCAAGGAGGCCGGCGACCGCCCGTTCGGTGCGCTGATCCTCACCGACATGAGCCGCCAGATGATCCACCTCAACCGCGGCGAGGACGCCCTGGAGCTGATCCACCTCGCCCAGTACGGCAGCCGCGACACCGCCACCCCGCGCCAGCAGTCCCTGCTGTACGCGATGGAGGCGCGCGCCTACGCCACCATCGGCGAGGTGAACCGCTGCGCCCGGGCGGTCCGGCTGGCCGAGGACACCTTCACCGACATCCGCGACGGTGACGGCGACCCGGACTGGCTGAAGTTCTTCTCGCCGGCCGAGCTGAACGCCGAGAACGCCCACTCCTTCCGCGACCTCGCCTACCACTCCGACCGGGCCGAGCTGTACGCCTCGATGTCCGCGCCGGTCATGGAGCGGGCGGTCGACCTCTTCCGCCAGGACGGCGACCACGTCCGCTCGTACGCCTTCAACCTGATCGGCATGGCCAGCGTGCACCTGTTGCAGCGGGAGCCGGAGCAGGCCGTGGTGATGGCCGAGCAGGCGGTGGACATCGCCACCAAGGTGCGCTCGGAGCGGCTCAACTCCCGGGTGCGCAAGACCACCGAGGCCGCCGCCGCCCGGTACAGCGGGGTGGACGCGATCAGCCGGCTCAAGGAGCGGGTGGTCCAGGACATCCCGGAGTACGTCTCGGTCGTCTGACCCGCCCCGACGTACCTCCCCAGCCCCCACCGACCGGGACGGCCGCCGCCGCCACGGTCGGTGGTGTGTCCGGCACTCCTCGTACCGCGCGGCGGCACGGTAACCCATCGCACCCGGCGGCACGGCCGTGGTTCACGTAGGCGTAACCCGCGCGTCGCCGTCGTCACGGTCGCGAAACACCGGGCCGCATCGGCCGAAACCCGCCTTCGGCACGCTCCTTCCCATCGCCGACACCCCGGGTGGCACGGGACAGGTATCCCGGGTGTGGAGCGGCTTCCAGTCATGAGGAGACGCCGATGCCGGACGGCTTCAGCGCGGGAGATACCGCCTTCGTGCTCATTTGCGCGGCCCTGGTCATGGTGATGACCCCTGGCCTGGCCTTCTTCTACGGGGGCATGGTCAGGGCCAAGAGCACCCTCAACATGCTGGCGATGAGCTTCCTCTCGCTGGGCATCGTCAGCGTGCTCTGGGTCCTCTACGGGTACTCGCTCAGCTTCGGCCCCGACGCGGGTGCCGGGCTGATCGGGAACCTGGACTTCCTCGGGATGCACGGCATCGGGCTGAACGACCTGACCGGGACGATCCCGGTCACCGCGTTCTCCGCCTTCCAGCTGATGTTCGCGATCATCACCCCGGCGCTGATCAGCGGCGCCGTCGCGGACCGTGCCAAGTTCACCGCCTGGGGCCTGTTCATCGCACTCTGGGTGACCGTCGTCTACTTCCCGGTCGCGCACTGGGTCTTCTTCTTCGACGGTGGCAACGGCGGCTGGCTCGGCGACCGCAACGGCGTGATCGACTTCGCCGGCGGCACCGCGGTGCACATCAACGCCGGTGTCGCGGGCCTGGCGCTCTGCCTGGTGCTGGGCAAGCGGGTCGGCTTCCGGAAGGACCCGATGCGCCCGCACAGCCTGCCGCTGGTGATGCTCGGCTCCGGGCTGCTCTGGTTCGGCTGGTTCGGCTTCAACGCCGGCTCGGCCCTGGCCGCCAACGGCGTCGCCGCGATGGCCCTGATCAACACCCAGGTGGCCACGGCGGCCGCGCTGCTCGGCTGGCTGATCTACGAGAAGCTGCGGCACGGCGCGTTCACCACGCTGGGCGCCGCCTCCGGCGCGGTGGCCGGTCTGGTCGCCATCACCCCCGCCTGCGGCTCGGTCAGCCCGCTCGGCGCGGTCGCGATCGGCCTGATCGCCGGCGCCGTCTGCGCCGCGGCGATCAGCCTCAAGTACCGCTTCGGCTTCGACGACTCGCTCGACGTGGTCGGCGTGCACGCGGTCGGCGGCGCCATCGGGTCGCTGCTGGTCGGGCTCTTCGCCACCGGCACCGTCGGCCAGAGCGCCAAGGGCCTGTTCTACGGCGGTGGCCTGGAGCAGCTCGGCAAGCAGGCGATGGGCGTGGCCGTGGTCGGCGCCTACTCCTTCGTCCTCTCCTGGCTGCTGGCCAAGGCGATCGACAGCACGGTCGGGTTCCGGGTCGCCGAGGACGTCGAGGTCGCCGGTATCGACCAGGCCGAGCACGCCGAGTCCGCCTACGACTTCAGCGCACTGGGCGCCGGTCCGGCCAGGATCACCCTGGCCCCGGCGGTGGCCGTGGTCGCCGAGTCCGCACCCGGCACCGCCTCCAGGACCGCTGACAAGAACGCCGAGAAGACCGAGGTGGACGTCTGATGAAGCTCATCACCGCAGTCATCAAGCCGCACCGCCTGGACGATGTGAAGGCCGCCCTGCAGGCCTTCGGCGTGCACGGCCTGACCGTCACCGAGGCCAGTGGTTACGGCCGGCAGCGCGGCCACACCGAGGTCTACCGGGGCGCGGAGTACACCGTGGACCTGGTGCCCAAGGTCAGAATCGAGGTCCTGGTCGAGGACGACGACGCCGACCAGCTGATCGACGTCCTGGTGAAGGCCGCCCGGACCGGCAAGATCGGCGACGGCAAGGTCTGGAGCGTTCCGGTCGAGACCGCTGTCCGGGTCCGGACCGGTGAGCGCGGCCCCGACGCCCTCTGACCGGGACCCCCTCTCCCCAGGGCAGGGCCTAGCATTCAGCACGATCCCGCAGGCGGGCCCGCGACCACCCCGTGGTCGCGGGTCCGCTGACGGCGTATCAGCGCTCTTCGTTCGAATCGGTGTTCCTCGCTCGAATCAGCGCTCACGCTCAACCGGACGACGACGGACGGGGACCCCGTATGACCACGCAGCCCGACCCGCCCTCCCGGCCCGCCGCCGGGCCCGGGACCTCCTCCGGTCCCGGGACCGCCCCGGGTGACCCGGCCGGGGGCGACGGCCCGCCCGGCTACGCCACCGCCCGTGCCCGGCTGCTGGACACGCCCGGTCTCGTCGGCGCCGCCCGCCGCACCGCGCTGGCCGCGCTCGCCGACGAGTGGCTGACCGGCCTGCTCACGGCGGCCGGTGCCCCCGCCGGCGTCGCCCTGGTCGCGGTCGGCGGCTACGGGCGGGGCGAACTCTCCCCGCGGAGCGACCTCGACGTCCTGTTGCTGCACGACGGCCCGCTCGACCCGGAGCTGCCCGAGCGCATCTGGTACCCGGTCTGGGACGCCGGCGCCTCCCTCGACCACTCCGTCCGCACCCCCGCCGAGGCCCGGACCGTCGCCGCCGCCGACCTCAAGGCCCAGCTCGGCCTGCTCGACGCCCGGCACATCGCCGGCGACCGGGCCCTCACCGCGGGGCTGCGCTCCGCCGTCCTCGCGGACTGGCGCACCGGCGCCCCGAACCGCCTGCCCGAGCTGCGCGAACTCGGCCGCGAGCGGGCCGAGCGCCACGGCGAGCTCTCCTTCCTGCTGGAGCCGGACCTCAAGGAGGCCCGGGGCGGCCTGCGCGACGTGGTCGCGCTGAACGCGATCGCCGCCACCTGGCTGGCCGACGCCCCGCGCGACGGCCTGGACGCCGCCGCGCTGCGGTTGTCCGACGTCCGGGACGCGCTGCACCTGGTCACCGGCCGGGCCACCGAGCGGCTCAGCCTGCAGGACCAGGACCAGGTCGCCGAACGGCTCGGCGTGCTGGACGCCGACACCCTGCTGCGCCAGGTGTACGAGGCCGCGCGGACCGTCGCCTACGCGAGTGACGTCACCTGGCGGGCGGTGGACCGGGTGCTGGCCGCCCGCACCTCCCGGGGCCGGCGCTCCTCCCGGCTCTCCTTCCCGTTCACCGGCACCGGGCGGGGCGCCGGCGCGGTGGCCCGCGGCGCCGTCCAGCGCCGCCCGCTCGCCGAGGGCGTGGTCGAGCAGGACGGCGAGGCGGTGCTCGCCCAGGGCGCCCGCCCGGCCGCCGACCCCGTGCTGCCGCTGCGCGCCGCGGCCGCGGCGGCCCAGAACGGGCTCACCATCTCCCACGCGACGGTGCGCAGGCTGGCCGCCGAGTGCCGCCCGCTGCCGGTGCCCTGGCCGGACGAGGCGCGCGAGCAACTGGTCACCCTGCTCGGCGCGGGCGAGGCCTGCCTGCCGGTCTGGGAGGCGCTGGAGGCGGAGGGGCTGATCACCCGGTTGCTGCCGGACTGGGAGCGCGTCCGCTGCCGCCCCCAGCGCAACGCCGTGCACCGCTGGACGGTCGACCGGCACCTGGTGGAGACGGCCGTGCGGGCCGCCGCGATGACCCGGCGGGTGGCCCGGCCGGACCTCCTGCTGGTCGCGGCCCTGCTGCACGACATCGGCAAGGGCTGGCC
This sequence comes from Kitasatospora sp. NPDC050463, assembly GCF_040655255.1. NCBI lineage: Bacteria > Bacillati > Actinomycetota > Actinomycetes > Kitasatosporales > Streptomycetaceae > Kitasatospora > Kitasatospora sp. NPDC050463. Next base: position 31,995 of record NZ_JBFAJO010000064.1, on the reverse strand, counting down.
CGGCGACCACAGCGAGGCGGGCGAGGTGATCGTCCGCGACGTGGCCGTCCGGATGGGCTTCGACCAGGAGTCCGTCGAGACCCTGGCCGTGCTGGTCCGCCACCACCTGACCCTGGTGGACACCGCGACCCGGCGGGATCCGGACGACCCCGCCACCGTGGAGGCGATCACCAAGGTGGTCGCCACCCTGCCGCAGCTGGAGCTGCTGCACGCGCTGACCGAGGCCGACGCGACCGCCACCGGCCCGGCCGCCTGGAGCCGCTGGCGGGCCTCGCTGGTGGACGGGCTGGCGGCCCGGGCCGCCGCTCAGCTGGCCGGCGCGTACCCGTCGCCGGCCCCGGGCCGGTGGGGCTCCCCCGCGGGGGAGGCGGCGCCGACCGCGGAACAGGAGCGGCTCGCCGTCGAGGCGGCCCGGACGGCCGGTCCGGCGCTCTCCCTGCTGGCCCAGGCCGAGGTCGACGAGCCGGGCACCGAACCGATGGGCGTGCGGCTGACCCTCGCCGTACCCGACCGGCCGGGCCTGCTCGGCACGGTCGCCGGGGTACTGGCCCTGCACCGGCTGACCGTCCGCTCGGCGGGCCTGCGCGAGCTGGACCCGATCGGCGCCGGCCCGGTGCTGCTGCTCTCCTGGACGGTGGCCGCCGAGTTCGGCGAGCTGCCGGAGGCGGCCCGACTCCGGGCCGACCTGCGCCGGGCGCTGGACGGTTCGCTGGACGTCTCGCGTCGGCTCGCCGAGCGCGACGCGGCCGCCCCGCGCCGGCGCGGCATCCCCACCCCGCCGCCGCTGGTCGCGGTGGCGCCCGCGGTGGCCTCGGCGACGGCGACCGTGCTGGAGGTGCGCGCCCACGACGCCCCCGGCCTGCTGCACCGGATCGGGCGGGCGCTGGACGGCGCCGGCGTCCGGGTGCGGACGGCGTACGTCAGCACGCTCGGCGCGGAGGCCGTGGACTCCTTCTACCTGACCGACCAGGCGGGCCGGCCGCTCTCCGCCCAGCGGGCCGGGGAGGTGGCGGCGGCCGTCCGGGCGGCGCTGGGCTGAGCACGCCCTGCCGGGGCGGGCCGACCCTTCCGTTCCGGGAGGCGCCGGCCCGGAACGGCCCGCCGGAGCGGCCCCGTCGGAGCGCCCCCGGGGCCGGTTCGCCCGGGGGTGGAGACCGTTGCCAGGGCGGCCGGATACGCTTGGGGGCGACGACCGTACTGATACCGATGCCGCAAGGGACCCGCGACGACGTGTTCGACACCCTTTCCGATCGCCTCGCAGCGACGTTCAAGAACCTCCGGGGCAAGGGCCGCCTCAGCGAGGCGGACATCGACGCCACCACCCGCGAGATCCGCATCGCGCTGCTGGAGGCGGACGTCGCGCTGCCGGTCGTGCGGGCCTTCATCAAGCAGGTCAAGGAGCGGGCCCTCGGCGCGGAGGTCTCCGGCGCGCTGAACCCCGCCCAGCAGATCATCAAGATCGTCAACGAGGAGCTCATCGCCATCCTCGGTGGCGAGACCCGCCGGGTGAAGTTCGCCAAGAGCGGCCCGACGGTGATCATGCTCGCCGGCCTCCAGGGTGCCGGTAAGACCACCCTCGCGGGCAAGCTCGGCCACTGGCTGAAGCAGCAGAAGCACACCCCGCTGCTGGTCGCCTGCGACCTCCAGCGCCCCAACGCCGTCAACCAGCTCCAGGTGGTCGCGGAGCGCGCCGGGGTGGCCTTCTACGGCCCGCAGCCGGGCAACGGCGTCGGCGACCCGGTGCAGGTCGCCCGCGACTCGATCGAGTACGCCAAGCAGAAGCAGTACGACGTCGTCGTCGTCGACACCGCCGGCCGTCTGGGCATCGACGCCGAGCTGATGCAGCAGGCCGCCGACATCCGGGCCGCGGTCGACCCGGACGAGGTCCTGTTCGTCGTCGACGCCATGATCGGCCAGGACGCGGTCACCACCGCGCAGGCCTTCCTCGACGGCGTCGACTTCACCGGCGTGGTGCTCTCCAAGCTCGACGGCGACGCCCGCGGCGGTGCCGCCCTGTCGGTCGCGCACGTCACCGGCCGGCAGATCATGTTCGCCTCCAACGGCGAGAAGGTCGACGACTTCGACGCCTTCCACCCGGACCGGATGGCCTCGCGCATCCTCGGCATGGGCGACATGCTGTCGCTGATCGAGAAGGCCGAGCAGACCTTCTCGCAGGCCGAGGCCGAGAAGATCGCCTCCAAGCTGCAGGGCGGCGGCAAGGACTTCACGCTCGACGACTTCCTGGACCAGCTGGAGCAGGTCCGGAAGATGGGCTCGATCTCCAAGCTGCTGGGCATGCTGCCCGGCATGGGCCAGATCCGCGAGCAGATCAACAACATCGACGACAAGGACGTCGACCGCGTCGGCGCCATCATCAAGTCGATGACCCCGGCCGAGCGGACCGACCCGAAGCTCATCAACGGCTCGCGCCGGCTGCGCATCGCCAAGGGTTCGGGCGTCCAGGTCGGCGAGGTCAACAACCTGGTCGAGCGGTTCTTCGAGGCCCGCAAGATGATGTCCGCGATGGCCTCCGGCAAGGGCATCCCCGGCATGCCGGGTATCCCGGGGATGGGCGGCGGCTCGAAGAAGTCCGCCAAGAAGGCTCCGGCGGCCAAGGGGAAGCGCAAGAGCGGCAACCCGCTGAAGCGGGCCCAGGAGGAGGCCGCGGCCGCCGAGCGGCGCGCGCTCGGCCCGGGCGCCGGCCAGGCTCCGGCCCAGGGCGGGGCGTTCGGCCTGGGCGCGGGCAAGGGCCCGTCCGACTTCGAGCTGCCCAAGGAGTTCAAGGACCTGCTGTAGGTCCGCCCGCCCAGTGCGTCCGGCCTCACGGCCGGTGCGTCCGTCGGGCACGTGTACGGCCCGCCGCTCCGGTACATCCCGGGCGGCGGGCCGTTCGCATGTCCGATGATGGCGGGGTGAGAGTGACGATCAGGGCCCCGCGGGCCGAGGACGAGGTTGTGTACGCCGAAGCGGTCCGCCGGTCCGCCGAGCACATCGGGCGGTGGAACCCGGTCGAGCCGAACGGGCTTCCGGACCTCCTGGAGCGCCAGGGTGCCGGTCTGCGCACCTTCCTGATCATCGATCAGGCGACCGGCGGGCTGGTCGGCAAGGTGAACGTCGCCAACATCGTGATGGGCCGGTTCTGCAACGCCGCGCTCGGCTACGACTCGTACCTGCCGTTCGCCGGGACGGGCCGGATGACCGAGGGCATGCGGCTGGTGGTGGACCGCTGCTTCGCCCCGCAGGCGGCCGGCGGCCTCGGCCTGCACCGGCTTGAGATCAACGTGCAGCCGGACAACGCGCGTTCGATCGGGCTCGCCAAGCGGCTGGGGTTCCGGCACGAGGGGTACACGCCCCGGATGCTGTTCCTGAGTGGTGCCTGGCGGGACCACGAGCGGTTCGCGCTGACCTCCGAGGAGTGGCCCGGGCCGGGGGAGTAGCGGGCGCCAGGGGGCACTCCGGGTGCGGGGGCGAGCAGACGCTCGCCCCCGTCGGGTGTCTCCGACGTGCGGTGGCCGGGTGTCTTCGACGTTCGGTGCCTCTTCGACGTGCCGGGTGTCTTCGACGTGTGGTGCCTCTTCGGAGTGCGGTGCGTTTGGTGTTTCTTCGACGTGCCGGGGATGCCAGGAGCAGGTGGGCCAGGTGGGTCACCGGGGCCGGGTCAACGGGGCTGGTCGGCGATCAGGTACCGGAAGACGTTCTCCATCCGGACCGAGCCGTCCGGGCGCAGGTACGGATGCAGTGCCTCCTCCAGCTCCTTCGCCACCAGCGAGAGCCCGGAGAACTCCGCCGCCGCGTCGTACAGGCCGGTGGAGAGCAGCCCGCGCACCGCGCTGTCCAGGTCCGGATAGGCGAACGGGCAGCTCACCCGGCCGCTGCCGGCCGGGCGCAGGCGGGCCGGTGCGAGCAGGTGCTCCAGGGCGCCGGGCGTGCTCAGCCCGAACGGGTCGCGCGCGGTGGTGCGCCCGGCCATCCGCCGGGCCACGTCCAGGACGGAGGCGCTCTCGCAGCGCTCCGGTGGCCCCCAGGCGGCCAGCACCACGTGCCCGCCCCGAAGCGTCAGCCGGGCCGCCTCGGTCACCACCCGCTGCGGATCGGCGGCCCCCGGCAGCTGCTCGAAAACGGTGACCAGCGAATAGGCCGAGCGGGGGACGGCCGCAGCCGACCGGGCGCCCGCGCCGACCTGCAGCCGACGGCCTCTCGCCAGCTCGCGCAGCTCGTCGTGCGGCTCCAGGCCGGCGACCTGGGCACCCCGTCCGGCGGCGAGCAGCAGAGCCAGGCCGGAGCGGCAGCCCAGGCCCAGCACGCTGGTCGCCGGGCCGACCTCCAGCCGGTCGTACACCGCCTCGTAGAGCGGTACCAGCATGCGTTCCTGGATCTCCGCCCAGTCGCGCGCCCGCGCGTGCCAGGCGTTCGCGGACTGCCGGTCGTGCGGTTGTGCGCCTGCGGGTCGTACGGTCGTGCCGGTCGATCGAGCTGAAGCCATCGCGGCCTCCCATCCGGTCCTTCGGTGACTGCTACGGCCCCCCCGAGGTCCCGCCCCACTCCAGCGAACAGCGGCTCGGGCGCGGCGTCCAGAGGGGTGCAGGGTGGTGCGCGCGTGTCGTGGGCGTGCGCCCCCTGGCGGAGCCGGGGCGCCCTTCGGCCGGCGCGCCGGCCGGGCGCCGTCGCGGCCCGGGCGGAGCGGCGACGGCTCGCGGGCGAACGGGTTCCGCGGAACGGATTCGAAGTCAGGCCCCTTGGCCCCGTACCATTCGCCCCATGGCAAAGGCACCCGTTCTCACCCCCCAGGCGGACGACTTCCCGCGCTGGTACCAGGACCTCATCAACAAGGCCGAGCTGGCCGACAACGGTCCGGTGCGCGGCACCATGGTCATCCGACCGTACGGCTACGGCCTGTGGGAGCGGATGCAGCAGGAGATGGACGCCCGCATCAAGAAGGCAGGCGCGCAGAACGCCTACTTCCCGATGTTCATCCCGCAGTCGTACCTGACCAAGGAAGCGGAGCACGTCGAGGGCTTCGCCCCCGAACTCGCCGTGGTCACCCACGGTGGCGGCAAGCAGCTGGACGAGCCCGTCGTCGTCCGGCCCACCTCCGAGACCATCATCAACGAGTACTTCTCGAAGTGGGTGCAGAGCCACCGCGACCTGCCCCTGCTGATCAACCAGTGGGCCAACGTGGTTCGCTGGGAGCTGCGCCCGCGGGTCTTCCTGCGCACCACCGAGTTCCTCTGGCAGGAGGGCCACACCGCCCACGCCACGTACGAGGACGCCCGCGAGTACGCCTCGATGATCCACACCCAGGTCTACGGCGACTTCATGACCAACGTGCTCGGCATCGACGTCGTGCTCGGCCGCAAGACCGCCAAGGAGCGCTTCGCCGGCGCGATCAACACCCTCACCCTCGAGGGCATGATGGGCGACGGCAAGGCGCTGCAGATGGGCACCAGCCACGAGCTGGGCCAGAACTTCGCCAAGGCGTTCAACACCACCTACCAGCTCCAGGGTGCCGAGCGCGAGTACGTCTGGCAGACCTCCTGGGGCGTCTCGACCCGGATGGTCGGCGGGCTGATCATGTCCCACGGCGACGACAACGGCCTGCGGGTGCCCCCGCGCCTGGCCGCCGTCCAGGCCGTCGTCCTCGCCATCAAGGGCGACGACGCGGTCATCGCCAAGGTGCGCGAGATCGGCGCCCGGCTGGAGGCCGTCGGCATCCGGGTGGTCGTCGACGACCGCACCGACACCCCGTTCGGCCGCCGCGCCGTGGACTGGGAGCTCAAGGGCGTGCCGCTGCGCATCGAGGTCGGCCCGCGCGACCTGGAGAACGGAACCGCGATGCTGGCCCGCCGGATCCCCGGGGGCAAGGAGCCGGTCTCGATCGACGCGCTCGCCGAGCTGCTTCCGGGTGTCCTGGAGGAGGACCAGGCGCTGCTGCTGCGCCAGTCCCGCGAGCGCCGTGAGGCCCGCACGGTCGACGTGACGAACCTCGACGAGGCCGTCGAGGCCGCCGCCACCGGCTGGGGCCGGATCTCCTGGGCCGAGCTGGGCCCGGAGGGTGAGGCCAAGCTGGCCGAGCAGGGCGTCTCGGTGCGCTGCATCGTCGCCGCCGACGGCTCGGTGCCGCAGACGGACGACCAGGCCGGCAACATCGCGATCGTCGCACGCGCCTACTGACCGGCGCGTACCTCCGCCGGCGCGCCGACAGTGGTGCGCCGGCGGAGGTATGTCGAGGGACGTCCGGCACGTCGGACGCATCGACGGGTGCCGGTGGTCGGCGGTGTCGGAAACCGACAGGTACTGGCGATTGCTGGCGATTACTGGCGGCCGGCGGCAATGATCCGGCGGCTGCCCGACAACCGTCAGACATCCGTCGGACATCCGGCCGACAACCGCCGTCGGGAATTCCGGCGGTAACCGTCCGGGGTCCGTCTCACCAGTCGACATCCCTACTGGCCGGTCAACTGCCGGTATTAACGGAATAGCGGTACGGTGTACGGCCCGTGGCCCTGTCAACTCGGCAGGACCGCGGGCCGTACGTCCTGGGGGCGACAGCCCGTCCCCCGGACCGAAAATGACGAGGCCCGCCGAGCTGCGACGGGCCCAAACCGGCAGGGGGTTGGTCTTGCGTCAGATCCGGAACGCGCATTTCGCGCGGGCTCGTACATTCCTGAGAGTTTCCTGGGAATTCCAGGCGAACGGGAACACGCGGAACATCGGCTCGAACTCCATCGTTGGTCTAGCGTGAGCACGACACAGCCCCTCGTTCTCGCGGCCGAACTGGCCGCCGCCTGGAGTGACATCCAGGCCTTCCATCAGGATCTCCCCGACCTCGCCTCGCCCGAGGCGTTGATCGGCGAGTCCTCCTCGGCCTGTGGTACGCGGCTCGGTTTCGAGCGGCTCCTCCACGAGGCTGCCCACGGTCTGGCCGCGGCCCGGGACATCCGGGACACCTCGCGGGCCGGCCGCTACCACAACCGGCGCTTCCTGCTCCTGGCTTCCGAGCTGGGCCTGGCGCACCCGGTCGAGCCGCACGCGAGCAGCGGCTTCTCCCAGGTGACCATGCTCAAGGAGACGCAGGAGCGGTACGCCGAGACCATCGAACGCCTGGACCGCGCCCTCGGCGCCCACCAGGAGGCGGTGGCCGGCGACGGCGTGTCGCGCGCCTTCCGCGGCCCGGCCGCCCGACACGGCTCCTCCGGGGGCGGCGTCCGGGTCAAGGCGGTCTGCGGATGCGGGCGGAACGTCCGGGTCGTGCCGTCGGTACTCGCGCAGGCGTCCATCGTCTGCGGTGCCTGCCAGCAGCCGTTCAAGATCGCGTAGCGTGGGGAGCCGGCCGGCGACTGTGCGGGCAGTGCGTCCGGCCGGAGTGATCGACGGCCCTCGTCGGCAGGGCTGATCGGCAGGACCGATCGGCGGCCCTGATCGACATCTGCGGTGTGTTGGGCTGACCGGGAGCGGGGGCTCCCGGTCGGACCGGTTCCCTCCGGGGCGCCTCGGGCTCTCCGACGCTCGGCGGCCCTGCTTCGGCGCTTCGCTCCCTGCATCGCCCTCCTCGGCGCCATCGCCTTCTTCGCCTCCGCCGCCTTCTTCGGCCTCTTCGGCTTCCTTCGGCGTCGGCCGGTTTCGCGTGGTCCGTACGTGGCCCTCGGTGGTCCGTTCGTGGCCCGTTCGGGGTCCGTACGCGGGTCGGCGCGTGGTCCGTCGGCGGTTGGGCGCGTGGTCTGCGGGTGGTCTGCGCGCGGTCGGTCGGGGTCGGTCCCTGCAGGCGGCGTCAAGGCGGTTCGCGCCGGTATGGCAGAATGGACAGCTGAGTACTCGGCAGCCGAGCAGGACCCCTCTCTCCTACGGCTGGCGTGTCCCTTGAACGGCCAGCCTCGCAACCCCACGCGACGGTGCGGCCGCTCACCCACGTCAACACCAGGAGAATCCACTCCCGTGGCAGTCAAGATCAAGCTCAAGCGTCTCGGCAAGATTCGCTCCCCGCACTACCGCATCGTCGTCGCCGACGCCCGCACCAAGCGTGACGGTCGCGCGATCGAGGAGATCGGCATCTACCAGCCGACCTACAACCCCTCGAAGATCGAGGTCGACGGCGAGCGCGCCCAGTACTGGCTGTCCGTCGGCGCCCAGCCGACCGAGCCGGTGCTCGCCATCCTCAAGCTGACCGGCGACTGGCAGAAGTTCAAGGGTCTGCCGGCTCCGGCGCCCCTGCTCGTTGCCGAGCCCAAGGTCGAGGACTTCTCGCACCTGTTCGCGAAGGCCGTTGCCGGCTTCGAGGACGCCACCACCGGTGTTGCCATCACCCCGAAGGCCAAGAAGTCGGACAAGGCCGAGGCTGACGCCGACGCCGCCGCCGAGGCCTGATCGTGATCGAGGACGCCCTCGACCACCTGGTGAAGGGCATCGTCGAGCACCCCGACGAGGTGCAGGTGCGTTCGCGCAACCTGCGTCGGGGTAACACCATCGAGGTGCGTGTGCACCCCGATGACCTCGGCAAGGTGATCGGCCGGGGCGGCCGCACGGCGCGCGCACTGCGCACCGTGGTCGGCGCCCTCGGCGGTCGCAACGTCCGGGTCGACCTGGTCGACGTGGACAGCATTCGCTGACGCTGCTGCTCGTTCAGCCGTCAGGCTTGAGGCCGGCCGGGACGCATGTCGTCCCGGCCGGCCTCTCGCTTTTCCCGGCCAGCTCGCTCGCAGCGCCCTCGCCTTCCCGGCCTGCATTCCCGGCAGCAGCACCTAGCGCCGGCACCCAGTACCCAGTACCCAGCACCCATCCAGGAGAACGATCACCGTGCAGCTCGTCGTCGGCAAGATCGGCCGCGCCCACGGCATCAGGGGGGACGTCAGCGTCGAGGTCCGCACCGACGAGCCGGAGCTCCGGCTCGGCCCCGGTGCCGTCCTGCTCACCGACCCCGCGTCGGCCGGACCGCTGACCGTCGAGTCCGGCAAGGTGCACAGCGGCCGGCTGCTGCTGCGTTTCGCCGGTGTCAAGGACCGCAACGACGCGGAGGCGCTGCGCGGCACCATCCTGATCGCCGAGGTCGATCCGGAGGAGAGCCCCGAGGATCCGGAGGAGTACTACGACCACCAGCTGATCGGCCTGGACGTGGTCCTGCTCGACGGCACCCCGGTCGGTGAACTCACCGAGATCGTCCACCTCCCCTACCAGGACCTGCTCACGGTGGAGAAGCCCGACGGGACGGAGGTGCTGGTGCCGTTCGTCACCCGCATCGTGCCGACCATCGACCTGGAGAACCAGCGCATCGTGATCGACCCGCCGGGCGGCCTGATCGACCCTGAGCAGGCCGAGGTCGTGCGGGACGAGTCGGACGGGTCGGATGAGTCGGACGGGTCGGGTCGGTCGGCGGATCCGGAGGAGTCGGAGTGAGCGCCGAGGAGCTCTCCCCGAAGGAGTCGCCCGCCGTGACGGAGCCGCCCGCCGCGCAGGAGCCGTCCGTGGGGCAGGGGCAGCCTGCGACGCAGGGTGTCCAGGACGGGATGCGGATCGACGTCGTCACGATCTTCCCCGAGTACCTCGAGCCGCTGAACATCTCCCTGGTCGGCAAGGCCCGCGCCCGAGGCCAGCTCGATGTGCACGTCCACGACCTGCGCGAGTGGACGTACGACATCCACCGAACGGTCGACGACAGCCCGTACGGTGGCGGCCCCGGCATGGTGATGAAGCCCGAGCCGTGGGGCGAGGCGCTGGACGGCGTACTGAGCCGGGGCCCCGAGGGAGAGGTGCCCACGCTGGTGGTGCCCACCCCGAGCGGGCGCCCGTTCACCCAGGAACTCGCGCAGGAACTCGCCGGGCGTCCGTGGCTGACCTTCACCCCCGCCCGGTACGAGGGCATCGACCGGCGGGTGATCGAGGAAGCGGCCACCCGGATGCCGGTGGTCGAGGTGTCGATCGGCGACTACGTCCTGGCCGGCGGCGAGGTCGCCGTCCTGGTGATGGTCGAGGCGATCGCCCGGCTGCTGCCCGGGGTGCTCGGCAACGCCGAGTCCCACCGGGACGACTCCTTCGCGCCCGGTGCCATGGCCGACCTGCTGGAGGGCCCGGTCTACACCAAGCCCGCCGAGTGGCGCGGTCGGACCGTCCCGGACGTGCTGCTCAGCGGTAACCACGGGCGGATCGCCCGCTGGCGCCGTGAGCAGGCCTTCGCCCGGACCCTGGCGAACCGGCCCGATCTGGTCGAGCGCTGGCAGTACGGCAGCTTCGACAAGAAGGAGCGCGAGGCGCTGAGCATCCTCGGCCTGGCGTGGGACGAGCGACTCGGCCGATTTCGGTCTGTGGCCGATGGTGTGGAACAATAGGTCGCTGCTGTCTGTCGCTGGGCCCCTCTCGTAGGGGTCACGTGGTCCGGTGCCCCCGCCACGGGGGGATCATCGCCAGCCGATGCGGCCCGCAGCCAACCCCATTGTGACGAACTTCCGTGGGCGGCCCGTGGCGCCTGCGATGGAGAGCAACATGAGCAACAAGCTCGCTGCTGTCGACGCGGCCTCGCTGCGTAGCGACATTCCGGCCTTCCGCGCCGGTGACACCCTGAAGGTCCACGTCCGGGTCATCGAGGGCAACCGCTCTCGTGTCCAGGTCTTCCAGGGCGTCGTCATCCGTCGCCACGGCGCCGGTGTCGGCGAGACCTTCACCGTTCGCAAGGTCAGCTTCAACGTCGGCGTGGAGCGCACCTTCCCGGTGCACACCCCGGTCGTCGAGAAGATCGAGGTCGTGACCCGCGGTGCGGTTCGCCGCGCCAAGCTGTACTACCTGCGTGACCTCCGCGGCAAGGCCGCGAAGATCAAGGAGAAGCGCGACCGCTGATCCACCGGCCCCCGGTACTGCCGGGGGATCGGAGCACTCTAGGGGGCGCGGCTGCCGCACGGTAAGCTCAGCCCCCGATGAGCACGCATGAACCATCCGCGGACCGCGACGGCTGTCCCGCACCCACCGGTGCGGACTCGCCGTCGCGGTCCGCGGCCGTTTCCGCAGTCGTACCTGCTGTAGCTGCCGGGGAGCAGCTGGTCGAGCCGGGCACTCGGCCGGCCACCGAGGCGCCTCCCGAGGCTGCCCGGGAGACCGGGCGGGATGCGACCGACGACTCGGTGGACGAGCCCGGGGCGTCGCCCCGTTCGCGTTCGCGTGAACTCCTTCTGCTGGCGGGTACCTGCCTGCTCGCCCTGCTCCTGGTGAACGCCTTCGTGGCACGACCGTTCGCGGTCCCGTCCGGCTCGATGGAGAACGGCCTGCGTCCGGGCGACCGCCTGATCGCGAACCAACTGGCCTACTCCTTCGGGGGCCATCCGCAGCGCGGCGATGTCGTGGTCTTCGACGGGACGGGTTCCTTTCGGCGTGGGTCGGCCGAGCCGACCGGGTTCGGGGGTGCGCTGCGCGCGCTCGGCCGGGACCTCGGACTGGCACCGGCCGGCGACTCGGTCTACGTCAAGCGCGTCATCGGCGTCGGTGGGGACCGGGTGACCAGCACCGGCTCCGGCGAGCGGATCACCGTCAACGGTGTGCCGATCGACGAGTCCTCCTACCTCGCACCGGGGGACGAGCCGTCGAACGTGGCCTTCGACGTGAGGGTTCCGGCCGGCAAGCTGTGGGTCATGGGGGACCACCGCAGCGCCTCCCGTGACTCCCGGGACCACCTGGGCGAGCCCGGGGGCGGCTTCGTTCCCGAGGGCAAGGTGATCGGACGGGCGGAGTGGGTGGTCTACCCGGTCGGCCACTGGGCCGGCCTGGACCGGTCGGCGGCGTTCGCCGCAGCAGGGGGGACCGGTGGCCATGGGGACCAGAGGTAGAGGCCGACTGGCCGACCGACCGGCTGCCGCGCCCTTGGACCGACCGGCGAGAGCAGCGGGGCCGGAGGCGTCGGCGCCCGTACGCGGCCGGGCCGATCGTCGTCGCACCGCGCGTCGGGCCGCCCGCCGTCGCAAACGCTCTCTCCTGCGCGAGATCCCATTGATCGTTCTGGTGGCGCTGCTGGTGGCACTGGTGATGAAGACCTTCATGGTGCAGGTCTTCGTCATTCCGTCCGGTTCGATGGAGCAGACCATCCAGATCGGTGACCGGGTGCTGGTGGACAAGCTCACTCCCTGGTTCGGCGCCGAACCGGAGCGCGGCGACGTGGTGGTGTTCAAGGATCCGGGTGGTTGGCTGGAGGCCGACCACAAGCCGTCCACGGACGGCCCGGTGCTTCGCGGTGCCAAGCAGGTCCTCACCTTCGTCGGGCTGCTGCCGTCCGACAGCGAGCAGGATCTGATCAAGCGGGTGATCGGCGTCGGCGGTGACACCGTCGAGTGTTGCGACGAGCAGGGTCGTCTCAGCGTCAACGGCAAGGCGGTGGACGAGCCGTACCTGGCGTCGGGGAACCCGCCGTCCCGCCAGCCCTTCAAGGTGAAGGTGCCGCAGGGGCGACTCTGGGTCATGGGCGACCACCGGGACGTGTCCGCCGACTCCCGCTTCCACATGGGGAATCCGGGGCAGGGCACCATCCCGCTGAGCGGTGTGGTGGGTCGGGCGTTCGTCATCGCCTGGCCGGTCGGCCGGGTTCATCAACTTGATGCGCCAGGTTCACTCTCCTCGCTGGCGCGGTCCCGGAACGCCCCAGGAACTGGACCGGATCCGATGAGTGTTGGGCCGCTTCCGAAGGAACCTCCGCTCGTTATGGGTGTGTTGGGCATCCTTCCGCTCGTCGGCCGAAGGCCGGGGCGGCCTCCGGAGTAGTCCCGGCCGCCCCCGCGGCCTGCTGGGCAGCGCGCGTGGGAGCGCGAGCCGGATGCCTGGGAGTGATAGAGAAGTGCTGGTGCGGCCGGTACGCGACAACGGCCGCGTCCGGAGGCTGTGCCGGTCTCAGGTGTCCCCCGGAAGGGCGGCCCTGGAGCCGCATCACGGCCGATGGTGGAGGTAGTGCCCGCTGTGCGGCACTGTGAGCGCGGACGTGCAGGCGTCCGCACAGCTGGGAGGAGACGTTGTGGGGGATTTGGTGATCGGTGCCCGCTCAGGCGCCGGAGAGCCCGAGGGCTCCGGTCATCGGGCGGAACGGTCGACGGAGTCCGCAGTGTCTTCGAGTTCCGCGGAGGATGCGGCGGCGCAGTCCGCCGACGAACAGGGCGGCGGCGCGGACGACACCTCCGACGGCTTTCGGGACGAGGTGGGTTCTGAGGGCGAGTCGGACGACAAGGCCGCCGGCAAGGAGCACAAGCAGCGCTCGTTCTGGAAAGAGCTGCCGATCCTGATCGGTATCGCACTGGTCCTGGCTCTGGTGATCAAGACTTTCTTCGTCCAGGCGTTCTCCATTCCGTCGGAGTCGATGCAGAACACGCTTCAGGTCGGCGACCGTGTCCTCGTGGACAAGCTGACCCCGTGGTTCGGGGCCGAGCCCGAGCGTGGCGAGGTCGTGGTGTTCCACGACCCGGGCGGCTGGCTGGCGGACGAGCCGACCAAGCAGAGCAGCAACTCCTTCGTCCGGGGCGTTCAGGACGTGCTCAGCTTCGTTGGCCTGATGCCCTCCGAGAACGAGAAGGATCTGATCAAGCGGGTCATCGCGGTCGGCGGGGACACCGTCGAGTGCGAGGGTGAGGGACCGGTCAAGGTCAACGGGATTGCCCTCGACGAGCCCTACGTCTTCCCCGGCAACACGCCTTGCGGGACGAAGCCCTTCGGCCCGGTGAAGGTGCCGGACGGTCGGATCTGGGTGATGGGCGACCACCGGGCGGACTCGCTGGACTCCCGGTTCCACATGGACCAGCCGGGTGGGGGCACCGTTCCCGTGGACGAGGTCATCGGCCGAGCCTTCGTGGTGGCCTGGCCGATCAACCACTGGGCGACGCTTCCGGTGCCGGAGACCTTCGACCAGAAGGGGCTGGCGGCGGCCGTGCCGTTCGTGCCGCCGGCGGCCGGAGCGGTCGGAGCGGTCGGCCTGCTTCCGCTGGTGCGCCGGCTGAGGGAGCGGTCGGAGCGCGAGAAGCACTCCTGACCACCACCGGGTCGCCCCCGGGTCTTGCGCGGGCCGTGGTACCGACGAGTAATCTGCTCGGACGTGCCACGGCCCGCCGGGTTTTCTGCCTGTGGCCCCGGCGTGCCATGAGCGTTTCCGGGCCGGGCAAGGGTGGATGGTTTCGATGAGCAGTGTCATGACAGAGGCGCCAGGCCGCTCGCCCGCGCCCGCGCGGTCCCGGCGTGGGCCTTCGGCCGTGCTGCAGGGCGTGTTGATCGGGCTCGGCCTGGCTCTGCTGGTCGGTGGCTTCGTGGTCATGGCGCTGGACTACCGGCCGTACGGCATTCCGACCGGCTCGATGACCCCGACGCTCAAGGTCGGGGACACCGTCGTGGCGCGGCAGATCGACGGCCAGGCCGTCGGCCGGGGCGACGTGGTGGTCTTCCGTGACCGGGCCTGGGGCGGGGAGCTCATGGTCAAGCGGGTGGTCGCGGTCGGCGGCGACACCGTGGCGACCAGCGGGGACGACCAGCGGCTGACCGTCAACGGCAAGCCGGTGGACGAGCCGTACCTGGCGGCGCAGGGCCCGCAGGGGAGCGCGTTCAGCGTGGAGGTGCCGCCCGGTCGGCTCTTCCTGCTGGGGGACAACCGGCAGGGGTCGCTCGACTCCCGTCTCCACCTGGAGATCGACGGCGGCACGATCCCCGCGACCGAGGTCGAGGCTCGGGTGGAGGCCATCGTCCTGCCCTTCGGCCGGACGGGTCTGTTCGCCCGCACCACGGCCTTCGACGCACTCGGCGGGCCGAAGGCCGGCGAACCGGGACCATTGGAGCCGGCCTTCTACGCCACCGTTGTAGGCGCGGCGCTGATCGTCGTGACCTGCGCAGTGGGTGGCGTGGCCGGCGCGGCGCGCCGGTTGGGCCGACGCCGCGCCGCTTGACCGCTGCTGGTGCTCCCGCGCCGGGCGCTGGCGTAGCCGACGTCGCAGCCTCAGCTCGCGTCGAAGCCGGCGCGACCGCCGCCGGCCGTGGCCCGATTGCTCTGCCGAACATCGCCCCGGACGGTCCTGCCGGGTGGCAGGATCGGGGGAGCCGGCCGGACGGACGAGGGGAGGGGAGAGAGCAGCGATGACGACCAAGCACCGAAAGGCCTCCCGGATCCTGCTGCTGGACGAGCGGGATCGCCTGCTTCTCTTCCGGGGTTCGGACCCGGCGGTGCCGGACGTCACGTGGTGGTTCACTCCCGGAGGAGGCCTGGAGCCGGGGGAGGGCACTCGCGAGGCTGCGGTGCGTGAGCTCGGCGAGGAGACCGGGCTGCGGGGAGTGGAGCTGGGGCCCGTGGTGGCGTACGGCACGGCTTCGTTCTCCTTTCGAGAGCAGTACTACGAGCAGGAGCAGTGGTTCCACCTGGCCCGGACCGTGGAGACGGTCCTCGATCATTCGGGAATGGGCAGGGACGAACACGCGCAATTGCTCGCGGCGCGCTGGTGGACGGTCGAGGAGCTGAAGGAGACCGCCGAAACGATCTATCCGGTCGGGCTGGCGGACTTCCTGGGGCGACTGTTGGCCGAGGGGCCGCCGGCCACGCCGGTAAGGCTCTGAGGGTGAGTGCGGTGGTCCACAATGGGTGGACGTGACAAGTTGAGGGGACGCCTGGATGAGTGCCGAAGATCTCGAGAAGTACGAGACCGAGATGGAGCTCAAGCTCTACCGGGAGTACCGGGACGTCGTCGGCCTGTTCAAGTACGTGATTGAAACCGAGCGGCGCTTCTACCTCACCAACGACTACGAGCTGCAGGTGCACTCGGTCCAGGGCGAGGTCTTCTTCGAGGTGTCGATGGCGGATGCGTGGGTCTGGGACATGTACCGGCCGGCCCGGTTCGTCCGCAAGGTCCGGGTGCTGACCTTCAAGGACGTGAACATCGAGGAGCTCGCGAAGAGCGATCTGGAGCTGCCCTCGGACGATTCCGGGTTCGGGAACTGACGTTGGACCGCTCGGTCCTGTGGTGTCCAGGGGAATTTCGACTTTCCCCGGATTCCCACCCCTGCGGGTGACAGAAGTTATCCACAGGCCCGGGTTATCCACAGGAAATAGCAACTCCCTGGCCCCGCTCCGGGCCGCACGGCAACCTCCGCAGCGGAGGTGGTCACCGTGCAGGACACCAAGCGCACCACGCGCAAGCAGAGCGGCGCAGCGAAGGCCAGGCCGGGTGGGCAGGCCCGGCGCGAGGCGGCGCGCCCGCCGGAGGAGCACCCGGCCGAGCTGCCCGGGCTCGACGAGGGGCCGGCTCCGCCGCGCTCGGAGCGGGCCGCTCCGAAGCAGGCCGCGCCGGGGCGCGGCACGAACAACGGCCTCGGCCGATATGGCGAGCGGGTCGCCGCCCGTCGGCTCGCCGAGAGCGGGCTCAGGATCCTGGACCGCAACTGGCGCTGCGTCGAGGGCGAGCTGGACATCGTCGCCCTCGACGGGGACACGCTGGCGGTCTGTGAGGTGAAGACCCGCTCCGAGCGGGGTTTCCAGCAGCCGAGCGAGGCCATCGACCGGGCCAAGGCCGCCCGGCTCCAGCGGCTGGCGCAACGCTGGGTGACCGAGCGCTGGCCCGACCACTTCGCGCGGCTGGCGGGCCCCGGGTACCGGCCCGCGCCGGCGGATCCGCAGTGGCCGCCCATTCCGCCCGGTGGCGTTCGGATCGACCTCGTGGCCGTCATCAACCGGGCCCGGGGCGCCGCATCGGTGGACCACCTGCGGGGGGTGGTTTGAGATGGCCTTCGCCCGTACCTGCTCCGTCGCCCTGGTCGGCGTCGACGGCGTGATCGTCGAGGTCCAGGCGGACCTGGAGCCGGGAGTCGCCGCGTTCACCCTGGTCGGCCTGCCCGACAAGGCGCTCTCCGAGGCCCGTGACCGGGTGCGCGCGGCCCTGGTGAACAGCGGCGAGGTCTGGCCCCAGCGAAAGCTCACCGTCGGGCTCAGTCCCGCCTCGGTGCCCAAGAGCGGAAGCGGCTTCGACCTCGCGGTGGCCTGCGCCGTCCTCGCCGCCGCCGAGCGGCTGGATCCGTCGTCCATCGCCGATCTGCTGATCATCGGCGAGCTGGGGCTCGACGGGCGGGTGCGCCCGGTGCGGGGCATCCTGCCGTCGGTGCTCGCCGCCGCCGACGCCGGCTACCTGCGGGTCGTGGTGGCCGAACAGACTGCTGCCGAGGCCTCGCTGGTCCCGGGCGTCACCGTCATCGGCGTGCGAAGCCTGCGCCAGCTCATCGCCGTCCTCACCGGCGCCCCCGAGCCGGACGAGCCACCCGACCCGATCAGCGGCCGCCCGGATCCGCTGATGGCCGGGCTGATGCTGCCCACCGCGGGCGTGCGCGGACTGCCCGACGACAGAGCCGCCCGGCTCGACCTGGCCGACGTGGCGGGCCAGTACGAGGCCCGGCGCGCTCTGGAGATCGCCGCAGCAGGCGGTCACCACCTGTATCTGAAGGGCCCACCGGGTGCGGGCAAGACGATGCTGGCGGAGCGATTGCCGGCACTGCTGCCGCCGCTCACCCAGAAGGAGGCCCTGGAGGTCACCGCGGTGCACTCGGTGGCGGGGCTGCTCCCGGCCGGTCGGCCGCTGATCGGCTGCGCGCCGTACTGCGCCCCGCACCACTCCACCACCATGCCGGCGATCGTCGGCGGCGGTAGCGGCCTGCCCAGACCGGGTGCGGTCTCCCTGGCCCACCGGGGCGTGCTGTTCCTGGACTTTACCGACCGTGGTGGAGATGCTCGGATCACTCGTTGGAGCGGTCTGTAACCCCATCACGTTCTCGTTTACCTGACTTGGAAAGCCTCTACGCCGCGTGAGTGACATGCGGGGAGAAGAGGCTGGATGCGAAGCGGGATGGTGCTGGACGACCTTCGGGTGCAGCCCATGAAGCGGGCCGGCGGAGGGTGGTCGTACACGGTTGTGTGGCCGGACGGAACCGTGGATGAGGAGTCCGACGCCTTTCTGCGTACGTACGAAGGCAGCGGGACGCAGAAGACGTACGCCTACTACCTAGTGGATCACCTGCGGTGGCGGGTCCGGGAGCAACTGGCCACCGAGTCGGTGCGGCTGCTGGATCTGCATCGGTACATGGGGGCGGTGGGCGCCCAGGTGCCGATGCCGTGGGGGCAGCCGTGGCGGGTCCCGCCGAAGCGCCCTTACGGGTCGTCCGCCCTGCAGGTCCTGGCCGCGTGCTTGAAGGGCTTCTACCTGCATCAGTGCGCGTCCGGGGTGAACCCGGAGCTGCGGACCGCGTTGGAGGTGCGGCGGCTGCCCACCACGGCCGACCGGAACCGGGCCCTGCTGGGCCACGTGAAGACCTCGGTGCCGGCGAATCCGCTGGCGCCGCGCCGCGCGCGGCGGCGCCACCCGAAGATGCTCCCCGACGGGGCCCGGCCCGAGCTGTTGCAGGTGGTCAACACGGCACGCGACAAGCTGGTGGTCACCTGGCTGTCCGACACGAGCCTGCGCGTTGGCGGCCTGACCGGCCTGCACCTGGTCGACCTGCACCTTCGGGCCGACGCGGACTGCGGAGAGTGCCGCAGTCCGCACCTGCACGTCTGCCACCGTTGGGGGAACCCGAACCGGGCGGCCGCGAAGCGAAAGGCCGACTGGTGGCTGCGGGACGGCGTGATCACCGGCGGCGAGATCGTCCGGGTGAGTCCAGCGATGACCAGCGCCTACTTCGAGTACATGACGACCGAGTACGCCGAGCACGCCGCAGGCCACGGCATGCTGCTGATCCAGCTGGCGGGGCCGCGACGGGGAGAACCGTGGAGCGCCGACGGGGCGCGCGGAATGCTCCGCCGGGCCGGCCGCCGCGCCAACCTGCCGGGCCGGATCAAGCCCCACCAGTTCCGGCACAGCTTCACCTCCGGCATTCTCGATGCCTCCGGCAACGACCTGCTGGTGGCGAAGGAGGCCGGGAACTGGGCCTCCGCCCAGACGGTCGATGAGGTCTATGGGCATCCCGACCAGCACTCGCCGGAGTTCATCGCGGCCCTGCACGCGGTCTGGGGTGAGCCGCAGTGACCATGCTCCCGCTGCTGACCGTCGGTCACGCCACAGCGACCCGCACGGGCTCCGACCGGCTGGAGATGCTTCACGCGCTGATCGCGGCGCCGGCCTTCGACCCTCTGTTTCGGCCCGACAGCATCACCATCCCGGGCGACCACGACGTCTACGGCTGGAACTGCCGGGTCGCCGCATGCGAGCGGTCGCAGACTCCGACGAAGACGTTCTGCGCGACGCACGCCGACGAGTGGTACGCCTGGCGCGACGGGGGCGGCAACATCGCCGAGTTCCTGGGGCAGGCCGAGCCGCTGACCTCGCACATCCAGCGCACTTTCCGGCCCTGCCTGCTCTGCCCGCGGACACCGGCCAGGAGCCGGGAGGGGCTGTGCTTCCTGCACTCGCGGCGCTTCGTCAGCTACCGCAAGATGCGGCGGCAGTCGGGACGACCGGTTGATTTGGCCGCCTGGCTGGCCACCCAGCAGGAGCTGCCCGCGTTCGGCAAGTGCCAGGTGATCGCCTGCGCCGACCTCGCCGACCACCCGCTGAGGCTGTGTGGTCGCCACCGCTACCGCTACCAGCAGCAGGGCGGTCCGGGCGGCGCCCGACTCCCGGCGGGCTGGACCCCGCGGATTTTGGAGCGGGGCGGGACGATCCCGATCACCTACCAGGACGAAGCCGCGTTCCGGCAGTGGTGCACCAGCAGCAGCCCGGTCACCCGGATGAACGGACGGCTGACCCTGCTCGGGCTGCGGCCTCTGGTCAAGGCCGAGATCAAATGGGCGCTGTTCCACCACTCCCAGCGGCAGTTCGAGGGAGGGCGCTGGCCGCTGCCCTGGATTCAGTACCTGATCAACGCCTGCCGCGACCAGGCGGTGGACTCGCTGATCGACTTCGACCACCGGGCGGCGGCCCAGCACCCCGGCCAGGTCGCCAGGGTGATGCTCGACTACCTGCGGCAGATCTACTTCACCCGCTCGGACACCAAGGACGCCGGGTTCATCGAGACCGAGCACTACGGCGTCCACTTCAACCACCGCAGCACGGTTGTCGACCTCTCGGCGGTCAGCCAGCGCTGGCTCCGTGATCTTCTCTGGGATTTCCTGGACTCCCGGCTGACCGTCGACCCGCCGCGAGGGTTCAGCACAGTCTCGGCCCCGCGGCGCGGATGCGTGGAGCTCAGCGCGTTCCTGGAGGCCCACGCGCCGGGCGGCGGACACGATCCCGCGCTGCTGACCGAGGCCCACGCGGTCAACTTCGTCGCCGACCAGCGCCACCGCGCCAAGCACGGCCTCCGCTCCCTCGGCTTCTACATCGTCGGCAGCCGGACCGAGCAGACCGTCGTCACCAACGGCACCATGGCCACGACGTTCTCGAACGTCCGCCGGGTGCTGCGGGCCGCGCTGGATATCGGCGAGGCCGAGCGGATCGGCCTCGGCCGCGCGTTCATCGTCACCTTCCCGATCTACACCGCGAAGGCGGGCCGCCGCCGGCCCTTCCCCGACGACGTCGCGCGGGCGCTGGCCAACGAGGCGAACCTGGCCCGCTTGGAGACCTTCGACTTCGACGACCGGGGCCTGCGGGACATCTGGGAGGCCCTGGTCCTGACCGGCCGCCGAGGCACTGAGGTCTCCAAGGTTCGCCTGGACTGCATTGGGCGGCTCAACCGGATTCCGATGTTCTGGCACGACCAGACGAAGGTCGGCAACTACGACGAGGCGATCCGCATCCCCGAACGTCTCTACGAGCGGATCGAGAAGCGCCAGGTCAAGACGATCGCCCGCTTCGTCCAGAACCACGGACGACCGCCGACCAGGGAGGAACGGCCCCGGCTCGCGCTGTTCCCCCGCCGGTCGACCAACCGCGACGGCACGCACAGCGTGTCGCACAACTGGTTCAACGGCGCGTTCCGCAGCTGGGTCGACACGCTCGACATCGCGCACTGCGTCCCGCACCAGGCCCGGCACACACTGGCCACCAACCTCCTGCGCAACGGGGCGAACCTCTCCCACGTCAAGCGCTACCTGGGGCAGGTCTCCGAGCGCATGGCCGAGCACTACACCCACCTGGCTAACACCGACCCGCGGCTCAACGACGCGCTGAACGCGGTCTGGGTCTCCGGGCCGGGCTCGGCCGAGCCCGGTGTCCTGCTCTCCAGCGGCGAGCCGATGAGCCGAGAGGAGGCCGAAGCGCTGGCCATCGACCTCACCCGCCGTTCCACGCCGGCCGAGGGCGGGTTCTGCACGTTCCAGCCCGTCGTCAACGGCGACGCCTGCCCCTGGAACATGGACTGCCACAACTGCGACAAGTTCGTCCTGTCCGGCGCCGATCTCGTCTACTGGCACCGCAAGCGCGAGCAGTGGCGAACACTGGCCGAGCGCGCACCCGACAGCGTGACTGCCGACTTCCTGCATGAGGTGTTCGAACCGACCGCCCGCGCGATCGCTGGCCTGGAGAAGGCTCTGGACGCCGTTGGCCTGCTGGACGAGGCACTCACACTCGACCTTCGCCGACCACAGGACTACTTCGGCCGAATCTGGAGCACTGCCTTCCGCGCCCAGGAACTGGCCCGGCACGAAACGGAGGGCGAGGCCGCGTGAGACCGGAATCCACCGCAGCGGCTATCGCCGCGCGCCGTCGACAGACCGAGCAGAAGCTGGAGCAGATCAAGACCGCGATCGGCCAGCTCCGACGCGAACGCAGCCGCCTGACCGTCAGGGCCATCGCCCAGCGGGCAGACGTCTCGGTCACCTTCCTCTACGAGAACACCGACGCCCGCGCGCTCGTCCAGCATGGAGTCACCGACAGCCGAGCCCGTCAGGACCGCCAGGCTCAGCAACAGCATGACCACGTCGAGGCGACCTGGCGCGAACGTGCTCTGAACGCCGAGGCCGAGTTGACCCGCGTCCAGAAGGAGGTGCTGGCCCAGCGGCAACAGATTGGTGAACTGATGGGCCAGCTCCGCGACTTCGACCAGATGGTCCCCGGCGAGGCCGTCCAAGCACTCGTCACCGAGAACACCACCCTCAAGCATCGCGTCCACCAGCTGACCCAAGAGCACCGCACTCTGCAGGAACGCCTCCAGGGCGCCCGCTCCAACCTTCGGTTTGCCGACAAGCGCGTCGCAGACCTCGAAGCACAGATCCTCGACACCAAGGTTCCGCCGCCGTGATCCCCAGTGGCGGCCGCACACCGCCTGCTCAGAGCATGGTTTATGGACACGAACGAACCAGCGGCGTCGTTGCCGGACAACTTGCTGCATCACCTGAGCTACTCCACTGAGCTGCAGTCCTGGCCCGAGGCGGAGCCCCTGCGTCGCGCGTTCGGACTCATGAGCTGGGCGATCGGCGCAGTCGCGAAGGTTCAGTCCGACATCGCGATGCCGAACGACACCGCAGCTGCAGCCGCCTTCGGTCGCTGCTTCTGGCAGCTCAGAGCAGCCCTTGTTCTTGCGGAACAGGGGTTCAACAGTGAGGTCCGGAACATCATCCGGTCGGTCTATGAGTCCGCTGGTACTGGTCGCATGCTCGCGAAGGAGGCAGCCCAAGCCGAACAGTGGCTCAGGAAGGGCGAATGGTGGCCCGAGAGGAAGGTCCGAGACTGGTTGCGGACTGCACGCAACGAGTCGGAGGAGGGGGTGAAGATCTATACCAACTTCTACCGGTTGGCGAGTGCCTGGGCGCATCCGACGGCTGAGTCTTGCATGGGGCTCATGGTTGATGACGGCACCACGATCTCCCCCATGCCTGAGATCGCATACAACGCGGAAGCCAGCCGCCAGGCTGTCCGCGAGATCACGCTCGCCACGGTCTTCGCATGCTTCGCCTTGAAGAATGCCGTCGTTGACGAGAGTGTCCTTGATCCAAACTGGCGCCAAGAGCTCAGCCAGCTAGCGCGCGACCTGTCAGGGGAGCCGATGGAGCACCTAGACCGAGACTGGCAAGCAGAACAGGAGCGGTTCAAGGTTCTGCTGGCCAAAGTCCGATCAGCCGACACGCTCGACG
This sequence comes from Kitasatospora sp. NPDC050463, assembly GCF_040655255.1. Lineage (NCBI taxonomy): Bacteria > Bacillati > Actinomycetota > Actinomycetes > Kitasatosporales > Streptomycetaceae > Kitasatospora > Kitasatospora sp. NPDC050463. The sequence continues at coordinate 9,023 of NZ_JBFAJO010000064.1, read as the reverse complement.
AGGCTCTGAGGAACCACCCGCGCTCCTTCCACAACCTGAATGCCGAGATCAGGCCGGGCGACCCCGAAGAGGAGTGAGTCCAGGCAGCGGTCACGTCCGCCGCGGACGGGCTACGTGACGCATCGCCGCAGTTCAGCGGCCATACGGGCACTGTTGCACTCAGTAAAGCCGACGAGGCTCCGGAGTTTCCGGTCAGGGTGCTCGACGCGCTGCGTCAGCCGCTCGAATCGGGTGAGGTGGTGATCGCCCGATCGGCCGGATCGCTTCGGCTGCCGGCCAGGTTCCTGCTCTGCCTGGCCGCGAACCCCTGCCCCTGCGGGCGGTACTCGCGGCGCGGTGAGGGGTGCGAATGCACTCCGGCGATGGTCAGCCGCTACCAGGGGCGACTGTCCGGGCCGCTGCTCGACCGGGTCGACCTCCAGGTCCAGGTCGCGCCGGTGACGAGGGTCGAGCTGATGGAGCGGGACACCACGGCGGAGAGCACCACGACCGTCGCCGCCCGGGTGCTGGCCGCGCGGGAGCGCGCCGCGGCCCGGCTGGCGCACACACCGTGGCGGACCAACGCCGAGGTACCCGGCCATGAGCTGCGGACACGCTGGCAGCTCGGGCCCAACGCGCTGAACGACGCCGCGCGACAGCTGGAGCGAGGCCTGCTGACCGCCCGCGGCCTGGACCGGGTACTCAGGGTCGCCTGGACGGTCGCCGATCTCGCCGGCCGGGACCGTCCCGACCAGCGGGACGTGCGGACGGCGCTCGTGCTCCGCACCGGTGTCGAGCAGGGGCTGCCGCTGGTCGAGCGGTCCTTCGGCCGGCTCGGCGGCGGTCCGCCGCAGACCGGCGCGGGGAGCGATCAGCCGCTCCGGGCCGGCCCATCCGCCGCAACCCCCGACCAGTGATCGAGCGACAAGGAGATCTGAGCATGAACCAGACGATGAACCGCCCTCAGCACCCCTCCGAAGCCAGCCAGGAGGCCGGGCCCGAGCGTCGGGCCAGGGCGGTGCTCAGCAGACTCAGCGAACCCGGCGACGCGGTGCTGGGCCGGTGGCTCACCCAGCTCGCCGCCACCGATGTCGTCCGGGCGATCAGGGACGGCTCCGTCCCCGACCACCCGGGCCTGGACGCGGACCGGCTCGCCGCCTACCGGGCCAGGCTCGTCGACGTCGACCCCCTCGCCGATCTGGAACGAGTGCGAACCGCCGGTGGACGCTTCATCATTCCGGGCGACACGGAATGGCCGAGCCAACTGGACGACCTGGGGGACGGCAGACCGCTCGGACTCTGGGTGGCCGGGACGGGTTCACTGCGGCTGCTCGCCCTTCGTTCGGTCGCGGTCGTCGGCGCGCGGGCCTGCACGGCCTACGGCGCACACGTCGCGGGGGAGCTGTCGGCGCAGCTGGCCGAACGAGGGTGGGTCGTGGTTTCCGGGGCGGCGCACGTTCTGTATCCAGTGACTGTTGTTGCTCGGCCTCGTTGTACTGCTCGTGGGCGAACCCGACGTGGGGCGATGGCAGGTGCACCGGTACGACCTGGCCGGGTCTCTTGGTCTGTTGGAAGATCTCCTGCCCGGTCGCGGGGACATGGGTTCGTGGGCCCGGGAGCTGGGGGTCCGGGACGGCCAGAGGTTCATGATCGGCCCGGAGGGTCGGCCTGATCTGCGGGTGAACGCCTGTCTGGCGTCGGCGAAGTGGCGGAACCTGAGGGATCGTACGGGCCGGGACTACACGTACTCGGTCGGGGTGTGGCTGAACTACCTGGCCCAAGTGCAGGTCAGCTGGTGGGAGGCCGTCGAGGACGACGCCGAGGAGTTCTTGTTCTGGCGGGTGACCGACCCGGCGAACGACGAGCGGGTGCAGACGAACTCCTTCAGCCGCGACCTGGCCGCGCTGAAGAAGTTCTACAAGTGGATGAGCCGCTACGGCATCGCCAACCCGTTCGCGGACTTCGACTCGCCGAGGGCGGTTCGCTCGGCGGACGTCAAGTGGCTCGACCCGGGCGGCTATCGACGCTGGCGGGATCTGGGGATTCGCGGCATGGACCTGTCCGGGCGGCCGGACAGGTGGTGGCGGGGCCGCAACGAACAGCGGGACGTGGCCTTCTGCGACGGCCTCTACGGCACGGGCCTGCGGGTGTCGGAGTGGGCGAGCGTGGTCCTGCCCGAGCTTCCGGCCTACGACCGGCGCCGCGGCTACTACACCTGCCAGCTGGCCGACGCCTGCGCCAAGGGTGGGTACGGGCATCCGTACTGGGCGCCCCGGCAGGCGATGAGGACGGCGCTCAACTACGTCGAGGGCGCCCGGGCGGCGGCGGTGCGGCGGGCCCAGGCCGCCGGACGCTACGAGCGGGTCGAGGGCATGCGGCTGGTGCTGGCCACGCACGGGACCGGCGGGGTGACGCTGGAGGGCGTTCGCGGGGGCGCCGAGCGCAAGCAGTGGAACGACATCGGCCCCCGGACCCGGCTGCGGCTGTTCCGTCGGACGCCGGCCGGGCTGGAGCCGGTGGCGCTCTGGCTGAACGAGGATGGCCTGCCCCGCGACGGGCGGGGTTGGGAGCACACCTTCGACGTCGCCAACGAGCGGATCGTCGGCCTGGGGCTGGAGAACTTCACCTGCACCGCCCACATGCTGCGGCACTCGTGCGCGCTGAAGTGGTACGCGATCGGCAAGCTGGTGCAGGCCGCCCGGTTGGGGCACCTCACGGAGGACGAACGGCGGGACTTTCGCGAGCAGTTCGGCGACGTCTGGCATCTGGTCCAGACGATCCTCGGTCACCGGACGGTCGAGACGACGAAGGGCGTCTACCTGGAGCCGTTCCGGACCCTGGACGTCGAGATGCTGCTGGCCCACGCCGACGGTTTCCCCATCGAGGCGTTCATGGCCGAGGTGTTCACCGGCCACCCCCGGGTCCGCACCGATCCGCTGGCGGTGGTCCGGTGAGCCGCGGGCGGCGGGCGGCCCTGCCGACGGGCGGGCCGAGGACCAGGCGGGGCTCGCTGGAGGGCGACGACGGCCGCCTGGTGGTGCGGTGCTTCAGCCAGGACGGCGAGGAGTGGAAGGACTACGACTTCTCCCGGCTCGGCGTCGCCGAGACCTTGCGGGAGGCGCTGATGGGCGCCTTCGTCAAGCGGACCGCGCCCGGGGCCGGCCGGACGTCGCTGGAGTCGTTCGGCAAGATCTACAGCGCGGTGGTCGTCTTCGACCGCTACCTGGCCGCGCTGGCCTGGCCGCCCACGCAGGCGTCGCACCTGGCTCCCGAGCACTACGACGGGTTCTACGAGAGCCGTCGGCACATCAAGTCTTCCCCGACCGAGCTGCTGGAGCTGAGGAACCTGCTGGTCAGGGTGGAGGGCATCACCGATGCGATGGCTGGCCGGCTGGCCGGGCCGCTGCCCAAGCGGCCCCAGTACGAGGGGAAGAAGAGCTACAGCCGGGCCGAGCTCAAGCGCATCGGGGACCTTGCCCGCGCCGACCTGCGGGCGGCGGCGAAGCGGATCAGGGACAACCGCGAGGTGCTGCGGCGATTTCGTGAGGGCGAGCTGGAGGCGGGCGAGGACCGCCGGCTGGCCCGGCGGCTGCACCTGCTGGACTGGGTGGACCGCTTCGCCGACGTCCCCCGCAAGACCAGGACCACCGGGCAGACGGCCGGGATGGTGGAGAAGCAGGCGTGGATCAAGAAGTTCGGCAGCGTCCACGAGATCGTGTCCTGGCTCCATCTGACCGTCGCCGAGACGGCGGCCGGCGCGGTGCTGCTGGGCGTGATGACCGGCGAGAACCCGGACGTGATCCTCAAGACGCCGGCGGCCCACCACCGCGCCGACGGCCACACCGGGGCGCCGGGCACCGCGATCGTCGATCTGCGCAAGCTCCGCCGGGGACGGCGCGCCTACATGAACCTCGCGCTGGCGGAGGTCCCGGACTGGATTAGCGTCCCGGCGGCGCCCGAGGTGATCTCTGCGCGGGACGAGTTGCACACCCCGTTCGGTCTCTACGTGCTGCTGCACGAGCTGACCGCCCGGTCGCGGGCCATGTTCGGCGGCAGCCGGCTCCTGGTCGGTTACTCGGCGGCCGGCGGGCAGGGCACCGGCCGGGGAGTGCGGCCGATGTCGGAGAACAGCCTGCACGTCTCGCGCCTCGGCCAGGCATGGGGGCTCACAGCGGAGAAGCCGGACGAGAAAGGCAAGCCGGTGCCGTTGCCGCTGCGGCTGGACCTGATCCGGCTGACCTACATCGAGCTCCACCAGAAGCCCGTCGCCCACACGGAGACGACCGCCGCGACCTACATGCTCCGCAATCGGGGCAACATCACCGAGTACCGGAAGGTCGTCGCGGACGCCTTGACCACGGAGGTCGCCAAGGCGAGGGCCCGCGGGGCGGTCGCGGTGATGTCGGCGGACGACGTCGAGCGGGCCCGCACCGACCCCGAGGCGGTCGCCGCCGAGCAGGGCCTGGACGCGGCGACGCTGAAGCGCATGATCGCCGGTGAGCTGGACACCGTCCTGGCCTCCTGCAAGGACAACACCGCCGGCCCGCACAACCCTGGCGAGCCGTGTCGGGCCTCGTTCATGCAGTGCCTGGACTGCGAGTGCGCCAGGGCTCTGCCGCAGCATCTGCCCGTCCAGGTCCTGGTCCACGACCGGCTGGCCGAGCGGCACGAGCAGATGGACCCGTTGCAGTGGGCCACGCGCTTCGCCGGCCCGCAGGCCCAGCTCGCCGACCTGCTCGACCAGCACGACGAGGTGGCCGTCGCCGACGCCCGCCAGGGCGCCACCGCCGCCGACCAGGCCATGGTCGACCGCTTCTTGAACCGGGAGCTGGATCTGCGATGACGACCGCCGCACCACTTCCGGTCTGGGGAGAGATCCCGGACGGCACACAGTGGCCCGGCCCGGACACCCTCGTCCTGGTCAACCGCGACCTGCGACCCGACACCGACATCTCACGCCTGTCGCGCTTCCACGAGGACCGGTGGGACCTCAACCCGGCGATCTTCGAAGACCACCGGGCGTCCGTCACGATGAACTTCGCCACGGTCCCAGCCGCCCTGAAGGAGGCGACCAAGTACTACTTCTGGCAACTGCTGAACTGCACCGAGCACCGCAAGCTCCGCGGCTCGGGACGCATCGCGGTCCAGACCGTCAACCTGGTCCTCAGCAACGGGTTCCAGCACATGGTGAAGTGGCTGGCGGACCACGGCGTCACCGCGTTATGCGAGATCACGCCCACGGTGCTGGACGACTACCTCGACCACCTGGTCGACGGGATCGAGTCGGCCGGGGAGACCCTGGACTGGGCCTACCGCCAGATCACCGAGGTCCGCCGGCTCTGGGCCTACCGGGACATCCTGCCGCCGGTGATGAGGATGCCGGACGCCCCGCCCTGGGGAGGCGAGGACTGCCACGAACTGCTGGGCCGCAAAAGGAAGTTCAGGGACAACCGCACCCGGCGCATCGCCGAGCCCACCATGCAGATGCTGCTGCGGTGGGCGATCAGGTTCGTCGAGGACTTCTCCGACGACATCCTGGCCGCCTACGGCGAATACCAGATCATGCACGACAGGATGCCGGAGTGGCGCCGGGAACTGGGCACCCAGGCCAGCGCCGACCAGCCCCGGCACGCCATGGGCGAGCTGGCCCGGAAGGTCGCCGCTTACCTTGACGACCTGCGGGAACGTGGTGAGCCGCTGCCCGGCATCCGCCGACAGGACGGGCGGCTGGAGATCCGCTGGCGCCACCTGAACGCGATCCTGGACTCGACCAACTTGCCCCACAACGGGGGGACCGCGCGCATGGTGGTCGAGTCCGGCCTGCCGATCGGCGAGCGCACCTACCTCGGCGCCCTCACCGGCCGCCTCGACGGGCTGCCCTGGCGGAACGAGCGCATCCACTACGAGGAAGCACCCCGGCTCGCACGGCTGCTGGCCACGGCCTGTTTCATCATCGTCGCCTACCTGTCCGGCGCCCGTCCCGGGGAGGTACTCAACCTGCGTCGCGGCTGCATCACCCGCGACAGCGAGACGGGCCTGTGGCTGATGGAAGGGCTCTACTTCAAGGGCGCCGAGGACGAGGACGGCACCAAGATCCCCGAAGGCGAACTCCGGCAGGACCCCTGGGTGGTGATCGAGATCGTCGCCAAGGCCGTCACGCTGATGGAACGGCTCCACCCCCGGCCGCTGGTCTTCCCGAGGTCGATCAGCCCCCACACCCGCCAGTGGGCGAACCAGAAACGCCGGGGCGCCGCCCGCAGCGAGAAGGACATCATCAAGGACCTGACCCGCTTCGTGTCCTGGGTCAACACCCACTGCGAGACGCTGGGCCGCCCAGACGCGATCCCGGCCGACCAGCACGGGACGCTGGCACCCAGCCGGTTCCGCCGCGCGCTGGCCTGGTTCATCCGCCGCCGGCCACGCGGGCTGATCGCCGCCTCGATCCAGTACGGCCACGCGCACACCCGGATGCTCCAGGGCTATGCCGGGACCTTCGAGTCCGGCTTCCCGGACGAGTACGCCTTCGAGGACTGGCTGTTCCGCATGGAGGGCCTGGCCGAGGACGAGCAGAAGCTCGCCGACGGCGAGCACGTCAGCGGCCCGGCCGCCGACGCCTACCGCTTTCGAGTGACAGCGGCGAGCCGCGAGTTCGCCGGCCGCGTCCTGACCAGCGACCGCCAGGCCCGCGATCTCGTCGGCAACCCGCTCCTGCAGATCCACCACGGACAGGGCATGACCTGCGTCCTCAACCCGGCCACCGCCGCCTGCCAACTCCGCGGGACCGCCGACGACCCGATGGTCACCCCCGACCTGGACGACTGCCGGCCCAACTGCGTCAACCTCGCCCGCACCGACCGCGACATCGCGCACGTCCGCGACCAGGCCGCCGACCTCGCGGAGATCGTCGCCGACCCCCTCGCCCCGCCACTGCGGCACGACCGTGACCGGCACGAGCTCGACCGGCTGGAACGGCTCATCGACGCGCACGAGCAAGGAGCCGTCACCCGATGACGAAGATCCCGCTCGATGGTGAGAGCGACCCGACCCGCCGGTCGATCATCACCGCGATGAACCGGCTCCTCGCCGGCACCCCGCAACGGTCCAACGGCCGGCTCAACGTCACCCAGCTGGCCATCGAGGCCGACCTCAAGCGCTGGCACCTCACCCATCAGCACCCCGACCTCAAGGACCTCTTCCAGCAGCGGATCACCAAGGACGAGGCCAAACGGCGGACCCACCTCAAGTCCGCCGACGCCTTCGAGGAGCTCAAGACCAAGCACGCCGACCTCCAAGCCCACTGCCGAGAGCTCGAAGCGAGGGTCAGCACCTACGCGACTGCCCTCAACCTCCTCGCCTTGGAGAACGCCGCGCTCTCCGGCCGGGATGCCGACGCAGCCAAGGTCCGCGCTCTGCCGCGACGGCGGGATCACCTTCCTTGAGGCAGCACCGTCGAGCGTCGCGATGGTGCTTCTGCTTGGTCGGCCTATTCTGAATATGCGAGCAAATAGGCTGGAAATGCGCATCTCGTCTGCCCGATGCCACGTCGTCGCCGGACGTGAGGTGGGTCATGCGACTGACGTCTGCGAGGGACCTGAAGCAGCAGCTTCTGAAGGAGCTGCGAGTCGTTCCCGGCGTGATCAGCAGCTTCTCCGCGCAAGGAGAACGGCCAGCCCGGCCGCCGCTGGACGGTGTCGCCATCGGAATCACGGCAGTGAAGTCCGACAGGTTCTTGTTGGCCGTCCGCATCCAGAAGCCTGGTCCAGCGACGAAACAGGTAGTCCAGCATCTGCAGGATGAAGCAGTCGGAGAGGCCGATGTCAGGGTGCTTGGCGAGGTCCAGGCGCAGTGCGGCTGCGGTCCTCTCGCCTCGGGCAGCTCGGCAGCCCACCCGAACGTTACGGCGGGAACGGTTGGCCCGTTCGTCAAGGTGAGTGACGAACGGAGTCTCTGCGTTGTGTCGAACAACCACGTGTTCGCCGACTGCAACCGCGGGTCGGAGGGCGATGAAATCGTCCACCCAAGCCCCTACGACCTGAGCCAGCATGCCTGCGACCGGATCGGCACCCTGGCTGGCTTCGTCCGTCTTCTCGGCGCCCAGCCCAACGAGGTCGACGCCGCACTATGCCGGCTGGACGATGGTGTTGATGTTGATCCCCGAATAGGCGGCACCGTTCCCTTCCTGGGCGAGGGCATCGAGGTCGGGATGGCGGTCGAGAAGGTGGGCCGCACGACCGGACACACGCACGGCATCGTCACTGCCTTTGAGGTGGACAACGTCACGGTCGGTTACCAGGGGATCGGAACGTTCACCTTTGACGGGCAGATTGAAGTGCACACCGAAGGGGCAGAAGCACGATTCAGCGAAGGAGGGGACAGCGGCTCGTTGGTGTTCGAGAGTCTGTCCGGACAGGCGGTTGGACTCCTGTTCGCCGGAGCTACTTCCCCTGGGAGTGATGGCTATGCGACATTCGTTAACCCACTCCCGGCGGTGCTCGACTACTTGCACGCAAGTCTCGCTGGCTGACGGACGGAGGACGCATGCCTGATCTCGAAGTCGTCCGAGCGGCTAAGCGTGATCTTGCCCGCTCCCTCCGGGATGACGCACGGGTCAATGGTGTCGGCATCGGTGGACGTCGACCCGACTACGTCTTGCGGGTGAACCTCGTCGACGCGGACCATTCGCCGAGACTCCCTCGCGAGGTTCGGGGGGTTCCGGTCGAGATCGTGGTCGTTGGGAAGATCGCCTCTCAGCCCGTTTGACGCCGCTGGCCGGGCTCGGAAGGGTTATGCGCGTGAGCAACACATCTGTTGCAGGTGACGCCCTTCCTCTTGGCCTTCTGACCTGGATGGATGTCGCGGAAGCGCGGCCATCGAAGCCGACAGAGCTGGCGGGATAACGTACGGGATCGATGCCTCCGCCCATCGGGGCGCTCTGGCCGTCGGAGGGATGAGCTGAGCTTGCTCCGCTTTGACGGACACCCTCGGTGTGGTGGTCAGGCCGCCAGGACGTTCTCGTAGCCGGCTGGACTGCGGTAGCCGAGGCT